>JBBKXD010000184.1:0-11849 GCA_037969295.1 Pyrinomonadaceae bacterium
ACGCTCGGCGTCTGGACGGCCGCAGCTATATGTGCGACCCCGGAGTCATTGCCGACGAACAATCTTGCTCTCGCCGAAAGCGCGATCAGTTCAGGCAACGTCAGACGAGTGAGCGCGTGAATGGGCGCACTGGAGAACGAACGGAGCTCGGATAGCACGTTCTGTTGTTGTTCAGATCCAACGGCTATCGTCGGGAGGTCTTTCTCTTTCAAAAACTCCGCAGTCCGGGCGAATTTCTCGAGTGCCCATTCCTTTGTTTTGGAAGCGGCGATCGCGTGGATTATCGCGAAGGATCTGTCTGCAACAAATGATTCCAACCCGGCCTGGCGAAGCTTAGTATCGAGCGACGCGATCGCCGACTCAGTGATCGCCAGCCGACTCTTCGGCCTATCCTCAACCGGAACTCCGACGAATCCGAGGAGCGCCAACTGCTGTTCGGCCGAGTGCGTCGCATCGCGCTTCCAAAAATCCGAAGGCGAAGAAAGCAGATGATTGTATAGGAATGTGTATTGGTAATTTGCGTAGCCGACGCGATGTCGGGAACCGCTTGCAGCAGCAAAGAAGGTCGCCGTCGTGCCGCCGTGCAGATTGAAAACAATATCGTATTTGCGGCGGCGAATTTCTCTTGCTGCGGATAATCGCGATCCAGTTGAGCTGCCGACGGTAAACACATTATCCACGGCGTCGAATCCTTCCAAAACTGGTGCGACCCAATTTTCGAGAAGGATATCGACTTGTGCATGAGGAAGGAAACGCTTCAGTGCGATAAGCGACGGAGTGCACAGGACAGTGTCACCTATAGACCGGAGCCGAACAACGAGAACGCGCCGGATGCCGCTCCAATCGATCTCCGGCCGATCCATTTACTTCTCCACCGTTGCTTCGTCGATCAACATCACTGGTATGTCGTCGCGAATCGGATACACCAACGCGCACTCGGGATTTGAGCATTTCAAGCTGGTGTTGTCAGCTTTAGGTTCGACCTTGGACCTACACTTCGGGCAGCGAAGGATTTCGAGCAGTTCGGGACTTAATGCCATACAACTAAATTTATCGCAAAAACCGGCATTCGGTAAAACCCAAATCAAAAAGGCATGATCGCTCATGCCTTTCGAGTTGTCGATTAGTGCGTGTCGAATTACGCGGATTCAGTCTTTGTTCCGCATTCGGGGCAGAACTTCGCACCTGCCGCCAGTTCGTACTGGCAGTTCGAGCATTTTGCCTTTTCCTGAGTACTACCGCACTCCGAACAAAACTTCGCGCCTTCGCGAAGCTCAGCCCCGCATTTTACACACGGAACTTTTGCGACTTCCATTTTGCCGCCGCAATCCGCGCAAAACTTGGCCTCAGGCTTGTTCTGTTTTCCGCAACTCGGACACGCGACCGTCCCGGTTGCTCCACCGCCCCCGCCCTGCGGATTCGCTCCGAAAGCATTTGCCATCTGTCCACCGACGGCGAAACCGGCACCAAGACCGGCACCAAGACCGGCACCTCCGCCTTCGTTTTGTGCTGCGTCACGCAGCGCGTCGGCGGCCTGAAACTGCATATATTTTTGAGCGTCGCCGAGAGCTCCCATCGAAGAACGCTTGTCCATCGCCGCTTCGACTTCCGGCGGAAGGCTTATGTTCTCAATATAGAATTTCGTGACCTCAAGACCGTAACCGGCGAAATCCTCATTGATCTTTCCACGGATCGCGTCGCCGAGTTCTTTGTACTGTGCCGCAAGATCAAGAGCCGGGATCTTCATTTCACCGATCGCGTCGGAGAACTCGGTGACGATCGCTCGCTTCAATTGTCCGTCAATGTCCTCGGTCTGAAACTGTGCGTTCGTTCCGGCGATCTGCTTGATGAATTCGCTTGGGTCAGCGACACGTAAACTGTAAGCACCGAACGCACGAAGCCTAACTATTCCGAAATCTGCATCGCGAAGCATGATCGGATTCGAGGTGCCCCATTTCATGTCGGTAAATTGTTTCGTGTTGACAAAATAGACTTCGGATTTGATCGGCGAGTTGAAGCCGTGTTTCCACGCACCGAGCTTCGACAAGATCGGCGTGTTGCCGCCCTCAACCGTATAACGTCCCGGGGTGAATACGTCCGCAACCTGGCCTTCGAAGACAAAAACGGCAGACTGCGATTCGCGTACTATCAGCTGTGCTCCATTCTTGATCTCCTGTCCGGCAACCGGAAAGCGGTAAAGCAGCGTGTCCTTCGACTCATCAAGCCACTCGATGACTTCGATAAACTGGTTTAGAGCGGCGTCTTTTACCTTGTCGAGAATACTCATTTTTCGGATCTCCTTGGTCTAATTCTTAACGATTGAATATGCCACAAAGTTCGACGTTTTGAAAGATGAATGTGTCGAGCAAAAAGTCAGCGTCAAGGCCGAACGAGCCGGACGTTTATTCCGAGCCGATCGGTTCCGCGGTTTTCCTGTGTTCATCTATTCTTGGTTGAAGAGCGGGCTAAACAGGGGAAATACCGACTCGGAGCACTCAAATAATACGCAGCGAGAAAAACGCTCAAACAACTTACACCGCCGTCCGGGGCCCGTGCCTCGTCAGGATGTAATAGAAGAACGTAGCGGCCAATCCGCCACTTAAGTCGAGAAGGACATCAAACGGCGAACCCGTACGAGCGGGATTAAAGCTTTGATTGAATTCGTCAGATCCAGCGACGGCTACAACTAAAACGATCGCAGCTAAGTAATAATGCTTGCCCAGAAAAGGGTGAGACGCAGGAGCGAAGGCACGACACGCGAGAAAGCCGAGAACCGCATACTCGGCAAAGTGCGCAAACTTGCGAATGAGACCGTGATAAAAATCTATCGTCTCCGGTAACGCGGCTGGCAAGAAGAATTCGAGGAGAGGACGAATGATTAGTGACGTACGCGTCATTGAGCCCTGTCCGCTCGAGAGAAAGAAGATCACTCCGATCCAAACGAGAAGCGGCGCGTACAGTATCAACTGTTCGCGCCGTTTCTTGGCAAGTTTCATTGGAATGGATCTGCGAGTCTAAGCCGCGGCAGCCGCGCCTGAGACAACCTCGATAATTTCTTTTGTGATCGCCGCCTGACGAATCCGGTTCATGTTCAGGGTCAGCGAGTCGATCAATTCGCCGGCGTTTTTCGACGCCGAGTCCATCGCCGTCATCCGCGATCCCTGTTCCGATGCGACCGATTCGAGCATCGACTTGTACATTTGTATCTCGACCTGTTTCGGCAAAAGCTTACCGAATATCTCGGCGGCGGGCTGTTCGTAGATATACTCGGCGTCGGCGCCCCCGGAGACCGTGGCGTCGCCGTCTTCGACACGGTCGATACGAGGTATCGGCAGGATCTGCTCAATTACCGGTTTTTGCGACAGGACAGTTTTGAATTCGGTGTAGACGAGGAACACCTTGTCGATCGACGTGTCCTCGGTAAATGTCTTAATGATATTCCGCGCGATCTCCATTGCGTCGGTGTGGTTTGCCCTTCCGCTGCCCGTCAACCCAATGTACTCGTCCTTGAAGACGATTTCCCGCCGCTTGAAAAAGTCCCGCCCCTTGCGGCCGACTGGTATCATCTCAGCCGATTTTGCAGCATTTTCTTTCAAAAACGCCTGCGTCGCTTTGATGACATTTGCGTTGAATGCACCGGCCAAACCCTTGTCCGCGGTTACCAGGACGACGAGATATTTTTCGTCACCTCGCGCGTCGAGCAAAGGATGCGAGAACTCGTCCGCGACCTTCGCACTCAAACCGCCGAGAACCTCGGACATCTTTTGCGCAAACGGGCGGGCGGCGGTCACGCGATCCTGCGCACGCTTCAGCTTCGCCGCGGCGACCATCTTCATCGCCTTCGTGATCTGCTGTGTATTCTTCACCGACTTGATCCGCCGGCGCATGTCTAGCAAGCTTGCCATGGATTCTAAATCTTCTCCGTTTGTAGTCCCTGGTCCCAAGTCCCAAAGTCCCAAGACCCCATGGGACTTCTGGGACTAGGGACCAGGGACTAATTCTTAAGCTGCTGTCGCGGCCGTCGCCGTCTGCCAACGCGTCGCTTTGAAATCCTCGATCGCTTCCTTCATCGAAGCTTTCAAACTGTCGTCGATGTTCTTCTTTTCGCGAAGCGTCGTCATAACGGCCGGATGCGAATTCTCGATAAACGCGCCGAGTTCTTCTTCGAATCTCTTCAGGTCCTCGACCGCGATATCGTCCGCTAGGCCGTTCGTCACAGTCCAGATGATAAGCACCTGCTTCTCGACTGCCATCGGCTGATACTGTCCCTGTTTCAGGATCTCGGTCAGACGACGTCCGCGTTCGAGCTGCGATTGTGTCGACTTGTCGAGATCGGAACCGAACTGGGAGAACGCCGCGAGCTCGCGATACTGAGCGAGGTCGATACGAAGAGTACCGGCAACCGCCTTCATCGCTTTGATCTGCGCCGAACCGCCGACGCGAGACACCGAGTTACCGACGTTGATCGCCGGACGCACGCCTGAGTTGAAGAGGTCGGACTCCAAGAATATCTGGCCATCCGTGATCGAGATCACATTCGTCGGGATGTATGCCGAGATGTCACCAGCCTGCGTTTCGATGATCGGCAAGCTTGTCAGCGAGCCTCCGCCACGGGCATCCGACATTTTCGCCGCACGTTCTAAGAGGCGGGAGTGAAGATAAAAAACGTCTCCCGGATAAGCTTCGCGGCCCGGCGGACGTCTCAGCAGCAAAGAGATCTCGCGGTATGCAGCAGCCTGCTTTGAAAGATCGTCATAGATCGTCAGAGCGTGACGGCCGTTGTCGCGGAAGTATTCGCCGATCGCACAACCGGAATACGGAGCAAGAAACTGCATCGCCGCCGGATCCGAGGCGGACGCCGAAACGACGATCGTCCAGGCCATCGCACCCGAATCTTCAAGTTTCTTCACGACCTGAGCAACGGTCGAGGCCTTCTGCCCGATCGCGACGTAGACACAGATCACATCCTTACCGCGCTGATTAATGATCGCGTCAATAGCGACAGCGGTCTTACCCGTCTGGCGGTCACCGATGATCAGCTCACGCTGGCCGCGGCCGATCGGGACCATCGAATCGATCGGCTTTAGACCGGTCTGCAGCGGCTCTTTCACCGGCTGACGGTCGATAATTCCGGGCGCGATCCGCTCAACCGGATTGAACGCGTCGGTAATGATCTCGCCTTTACCGTCGATCGGATTACCGAGTGCATCGACCACGCGGCCGATCATCGCATCACCGACCGGTACGCTCATGATGCGTTTTGTGCGCTTCACTTCGTCGCCTTCTTTGATCTTTTGAAAATCGCCGAACAGAACGGTCCCGACCTTGTCTTCCTCAAGATTGAGCGCGAGACCGCGGACGCCATGCGGAAATTCGAGCAGCTCGCCCGCCATCACCTTTTCCAGACCGTGGATCTCGGCGATACCATCGCCGACCTTGATCACCCTGCCGACCTCATCGACCTTCATGGTCGAATCGAAATTTTCGATCTGAGCACGGATAATTTCGTTAATTTCGTTAGCTTTAATTGCTTCCATATTCTTTGCGTGAATCGTGAATAGTAAATCGTTAAGAGTTAGGTCACTCGATCGGCGCTGCTATTCACTATTCACTATTTACGATCCAATAAGTTCTTCCTTAAGATTCTCTAATTGCGTTTTCACCGAGCCGTCGTAAACCGTCGAGCCGAGCCGCGTGACAACGCCACCGATAAGCTGAGCGTCGACGGTGAAGGTAAGCTTCACATGCTTACCCGTCAGCTTTTCCAGATTCAACTTAAGCTCGTTTCGCTGCGCCTCGGCGAGTTCCCGGGCCGATATAACGTCCGCCGCAACTCTTCCGGCGCGATCCTCGAGCACCGACGCGAACCGTTCATTGATGCGGCTGAGTTCGGTGAGGCGGCTGTTGCGAAGAAGAATACGCAGAAAATTTGAGGTCGTTTTCGACGGCCGTGTCTTCGCAAGTAAACCTTCAAGCACCCTTTCCTTTTTCGCGTGCGCAATTGCCGGATTCCGAAACGCGTTCTGCAGTTCGGCGCTGCCAGCGACCAACTGCTCCCACGCCTTCAACTCGCCCTTTACGGTTTCGGTCTCTCCGGAGGGGACCACGACATCGGCGAGGGCCGTTGCATATCTGCGCGAGATCGTTTCGACACTCATTTAGTTCAAACCTCCGATCGCCCGTATGCCCGATTTAACGAGGACCGCATCGTTGTCCGCATTGATCCTTCCGCGTAGTTTTTCTTCCGCAAGCCGCACGCTCTCCTGGGCCGAGAAGCGGCGAAGTTCCGCCTTGATCTGCTGTGTAAGCCGGCTAAGGTCGCCCTCGGCCTGGTCGCTCATCTTCGCGATCTCGGCTTCGGTTTGCTGGGCTATATGCGTCTTCTCGGCCTCGGCCTCGTCCTTTGCCTTCATCAATATCGAGGCTTTTTCCGAATCGAGCGCCGCGAGTTTTGCTTCGGCCGCCGTCAATTGAGCAAGGGCCGCCTGCTTTGCCTCTTCGGCTTTTATCAACTCGGACCGGATCGCATCGCGCTTCGCCTTAAATGCGGCGCCGAGCGGTTTCTTGAGCACATAGACGAGCGCAAATACGAAGATCGCCAGATTGATAAATTTCCAGGCTTCGAAACCGGGATAATTCAGATACTTGTCATAGAACGCGGTAAAGCCGCCGCCGGCCGCGTGACCACCCGCCTCGGCAAACAAGAAAATTACATTAAAGAAAAAAGCAAACATATTCGAGCTACGCTTTCAAAATATTGTCGCTGATCTTCTCAGCCATCGCTTCGGCTTCCTTTGCAATGATCGCTTTCGCCTCAGAAGCCTCCTCCCGGACCTGCTGTTTTCGCGATGCAGTCAAAGCTGCCGTTTCACTCTTTACCGCCGCTATTCTTTCCTGACGCGAATTGATCGCGTCTGCACGTTGCTTTTCGATAAACTCGTAGCTCTCGCTCCGCGCCTCAAGCAGTTCGCGCTCGTATCTGGCCTGTTTGTCGCTGACGTCGCTGAGAATGGCGTCGGCCTCACTGCCGTGGCCGCCTTTATTCTTATCGCGGGATCCGATGACGCGGTTGATCGGCCTGAAAAAGGTGCGGTTCAGGATCCAGATCATCAACAGGATCAGTGCAATATGTATGAAAAGAGTGCCGTCCGGAAAGAGCTGGATCGATTCGGCAAAAGCCAGCAAAACCATATTTTCTTAAACTATTATCGCTTTATAAAACCCGCGAAAAATCGAGCTAATCTCAAAACATAAGAGATTATCACGCTCGATTTTGACGGTCAAGGAAGGTCTGATTCGAGGTCCAACTGGCGCAAAAGGTTTACGAAACGCGGGTCTTGACGAAAGCTTTCATCGAAGTCTTTAGTTACCTGCAAAAACACCATTGCATACGACTTCTCATCATACGCCTTCTTCAGCAAGTCGAATGCGGTGTGTTTGTCGCCGAGCGCAGCATAAAGGCTCGCCAATGCATAGGAGCTGACGTGACTGCCGTTCTTCTGGGCAAGAAGCTCGCGTAATAATCTTTTGGCGTCGGCCTTCCGGCCGGCACGAGCATAAACGTTGGCCAGAGGAAGCAGCGACATCGACTTTCTTCCGGACGCCGCGATCACCTTTTCGCATTCCGCGACCGATGCGTCGAACCGTCCTAATTGACGGTAAGCTCCTGCCAGGCGGCGGTGCGCAAAAAGGAAGTCAGGATCAAGTTCGAGAGCGCGCTCATACTGCTCGATCTCTTCCTGGTACTGTCCTGCATAGTGAAGCATCCAACCTACGTTCTGGGTAATGTGCGGCGACACCGGGTCGAGGTCTCGCGCCCGATACATCCGGGCAATGGCTTCCCCGACCCGTCCCTGCGAGGCGAAATAGAGTGCATACCATGAGTGGGCGGCCGCGTAATTCGGGTTCAGTTCTATTGCTCGTTTCAAGCTCGCTTCGGCGTCGGCCCACTGCCACGTGTAGAGTTTAATAACGCCGAGGGAGGTATGTGCCTCGGCGAGAGAACTGTCGAGTTCGACTGCTCTCGCGGCGGCGATGCCGCCTTTTTCCAGCGCCTCGGCCGGCGGCAAAGCTGATACGATCTCGGTCCCGAGCGCGAAATACGCGTCGGCCAGGAATGCGTAAGACAGTGCGAACTGAGGATCCCGAGCAATTGACGCTTCAAAATGCGATATTGCGGCTTTAAGCGCGTCTTCATTTCGTTTGTTTAGAAAAAATCTACCTCTCAAATATTCTTCATATGCTTTGGGATCGACCGGTTCGGAATTCGAAAGCAAGACGTCTTCACCGGGGGTTAACTTGATACTGATCACGCGTGCGATGTCACGCGCAATCTCTTTTTGAAGCGCAGGAAGATCCGACTGTGAGCGTTCGTAGCCTCCCTCCCATATCGGCCGCCCCGTGGGCGCATGGATAAGCTTCACCGAAAGTCGGATGATACTACCCGAGCGCTGAACGGTCGACGTAAGAACCGCTTCGACATTTAACTCTCGTGCGATCTCCGGTAATGCTCGCCGCTTATCTTTGTAACGCATCACAGACGTCCGGGAAATTACCCGCAAGTCGGCGATATGTGAAAGATCACTTATCAGCCCCTCGGTGAGACCATCGGTGAAATAGTCTTCGTCGGCGGAGGAACCTACACTCTCGACCGGGAGGACCGCTAGATTCCTGATCTCGGGTAGAGCCGCACCTCTTCCGCCAAACGGCCCTACGTACAAAAACATGCCGGAGACAATTGCCAGAAGGAATGCTGCCGCGACCGCGGCGTATTTAAATTTTACGGAACCAAGCGACGGGGTTGGGGCGTCTGAACCGGTCGCGACGCCCTTCGCTATATTCCTCAAATCCGTCAGCACGGCATCAGCCGAGTGGTAACGCTCGTCGCGTGCGGGAGCCAGGCACTTTTTGATCAGGCAGCGTATTTTCTCATGAGTTTCTGGACTCGATGCCGGGTCATTCCACCACGCGAGAACTTCCACATAGTCGTTCGCGGGAGCTCGACCAGTCAGGATTTCAAAGAGTACCGCCCCGAAGCTCCAGACGTCGGTACGCTGGTCGAGCGCTTCCCCGCGTAATTGTTCGGGCGACATGTATCGTGGCGTGCCGGCACCGGTCGATAAGCTTGTGCCGCCGGAAGGCACCGGCTGCAACGTCGAGTCCTGTGGAGCGGTGAGCTTCGCAATACCGAAATCGAGCACCTTAACGAGGCCGTCCCGGCGAATAATGATGTTCTCCGGCTTTATGTCGCGGTGAATGAACCCGGCCGCATGAGCAGCCGCCAGCGCGGCCAGCACCTGAGCGCCGATCTCCGCCGCCTGGTTAATAGCCATGCTGCCCACGCCGATGCGCTGTCTAAGCGTTACCCCGTCGACGAATTCGGTTGCGATGAAATCGGTTGAATCGACGCGCCCGATCTCATGGATCGTCAGAACATTCGGATGATTCAGGGTAGAGATCGTGCGCGCTTCGCGCAGAAAGCGCCCGGCGGCGCCCGGTCCCGGGTACCCGGGAATTATCTTCAGAGCGACCTGCCTCTTCAGCTCATCGTCGTGGGCGAGATAAACAGCACCCATTCCACCGCGTCCGAGTTCGCCTACGATCTCATAACGCCCGAACCGTTCACCGATCTTTAGTTCTGCAACATCGTAGTTGAATCCGGGGCTAACGAACTGAAGATAGGCAGGTTCGGAGATAAAGTCTCCCAGGGTCTGTTCGGCATTGAGCAATGCGATCACTTCGTCGGACACCGGGCTGCCGGGGCTGCATCTTTGCGCGACAAAGTTCGCCCGCTGCTCGGGATCTGTCTCCAGCGCTTCGTGGACTATGACTTTGATCTGCTGCCACTCGGTTGGATTCATCCGTATAACCTCGGTGCAGTCGGTGTAAATAAGGCCCTAGTGTAAGGAGCGAAAAAACCGTGCTCTCTAGTTAATGCGGGGAAGTTGGCGATTTTGGACCGTCCGGAGGGTTCAATTATCATCCCGCAATCTCTCTATGCAGCCAAAGCCGCGCCGTGGTCCATTCGCGTTTCACGGTCATTGGAGACTTTCCGAGCGCTCTAGAAGTTTCTTCGATCGTAAGCCCGGCAAAATATCGAAGCTCCACGACCCGCGCGCTGAATGGATCCATCTCGGAGAGTTTCGTCAGTGCCGCATCGAGAAGCAGTAGATCCTCATCACTCTCATTCTTAACGCCGAGACTCTCGTCGAGCGTAACGCACATCGAATGTCCGCCGCGCTTCGCCGCCGATGTCCTGCGCGCATGGTCCACGAGGATCTGCCTCATCAGATTTGCGGAGATTCCAAAAAATTGTTCTCGATTCTGCCATTCCAGACCCCGTGCTTTTACTAGCCGCATATAGGCTTCGTTGACGAGGGCTGTTGCCTGAAGTGTGTGTCCGGAAGGTTCCCGCCGGAGATAGCCGTCAGCAATTCTCCGGAGTTCCCGATAGACGATCGGCAGCAAGGTGTCGAGTGCGGAGTTGTCGCCGGCATGCCACTTCTGTAAAAGCTCCGTCACTTCGCCCGGATGACGGCGGCTATTGGGGTTATCAAGCTCGGCCACGAAAGTCTCCTAGTGGGGTGTGACGTGAATCCTTCGAAAATAATAGTTTGTCCGCTCTATTGAAGCAATAAACTTTGGTGCGGCCAGCCTTGCTCCTTTGTCGAAATTCTTTTCACCTTTGGTCTGATTCGCGATTTTCCTTCGCATTACTTAGTTGAAACCAAGCCATCATAATTCCGGGGTTAACCGGTGTGAATGGAATCCAGACTTTAAGGAGATAAATCATGAATCATTACTCAATTGGCCGAAAACTTTTTGCAGCGGTCGTTTTCGCAAGTCTATTTCCCCTGTCGTTATCCCTGCAGGCGCAGGAATACTCGGATTGGTCCGCTCCGCAAAGACTCGGTACGGAGATCAACACGTCCGGAGTACTTGAGGGTTGTCCGTTCATTTCGAAGAACAACCTTACACTATTTTTTGCTTCGAACCGGGGCGGCGGTTCGGGAGGAGCGGACATTTGGGCGAGCATGCGGGTTACCGAAGATTCGGCGTGGACAGCTCCGTTTAACCTTGGCCCGGTCTTGAACAGTTCCGCCGCCGATGTTTGCCCGACTTACACGATCAGCGGCCGATATCTTTATTTCGTCAGCGCTCGGACCGGTGGATGCGGCGGTGACGACATCTACGTCTCGCGACTGCAGAGCAAAAAGGATCTGACGAGTTGGTCAACGCCTGAGAATCTCGGCTGCCAGTTCAATAGCCCTCAGAACGACATCACGCCTTCATTGTTCGAGGACGAAGACGGCACGGTTTATTTGTATTTCAGCAGTAATCGTACCGGCGGAGCAGGCGGAATGGACATTTACGCTAGTGTTCAGCAGCCGGACGGCAGCTTTGGCGGACCAGTCAACGTAACAGAGCTAAACACCGCCAGCCACGATATGCGTCCGAATATCCGATATCGTGACGGCCTCGAGATCTTTTTCGAGTCGAATAGAACCGGAGCCCTTGGACCAAACGATCTGTATTCTTCGACCCGATCGGCGACTTCAGATACCTGGTCCGTCCCGGAAAACCTAGGTGCGACAGTTAATACCACATTCAACGAGGGTCGACCGTCACTATCGTTCGACGCAACCGAGATGTATTTCATGTCGAACCGGGACGATTCATTTTCGGATATTTACGTGACCCGTCGAAGCAGGCTTAAGGGGAATTCTAATCAATAGAGAGATCGGTGATCGGCCGTCGTTCGCCAGCATGCGGTGCGGCGGCCCCTTCAATGTCGAATCCAAGAGAGATACTGTCGCCGCCGAATGCTTTCAGTGCTTGACGAAGTTACC
>JBBKXD010000185.1:0-4239 GCA_037969295.1 Pyrinomonadaceae bacterium
CAAATCCGTTGATGAAGGTAATGTCGAGGTTCATCCAATTCCTCGACGGTGATGAAACGACCTCGGACAGCTTTGGCGGGTTGTTGCCGGAGCTCTTGACGGGCGCCGGCTTCGATGGCGTTGAGGAAACGGGTTCGTTCAATACGCTGTTCGGCACGGTTCGCCTGCACAAGGCACTAAGAAGATAGAAGGAGAATAGATGAGAAAGACATTTGCTGCATTTATGGTTTGCGGGCTGATGGCACTTCCGGCGATCGCTCACGATCTATTTCTAAAGCCGGGCACTTTTTTTGCCAGGATCAATCAAAAGATCTCGATGAGTGTCATGAACGGAACGTTTCAGCAGAGCGAGGGCGCCGTTTCGTTTGCCCGCCTGACGGACGTTAGCGTCATTTCACCTTTCGGTGTGAAGACGCACCCGAGCGAAAAGGACTTTACGAAAAACGAAACGACCGCATTTCTAAATCTTCAACCGAGGGAGGCTGGCAATTACGTCGTCGGCCTGTCGACGATGTGGCGCGAGAACGCTCTCCCTGCGGCCGAGTTTAATAAATATTTGCCGGCCGAAGGCATTCCGGATATCTTGGAGAACCGGACCCGAGATGGTGAGCTCGATAAGGACGCACGGTACCGATATTCGAAATATGTCAAAACCATCTTTCAAGCGGGGAATAAGACGACGGATACTTACAAAACTCTTTTTGGTTATGCCGTGGAGATGGTGCCCCAGCAGAATCCTTACAAACTGAAAAAGGGAAACTCGCTCGATATTTTGTGTCTCAAGGATGGAAAACCGCTCGTCGGTCAGATCGTCACAACGGGATACGAGGCTGGCGGGAAAATGGCAGGTGAAACGAGTGCCCGAACCGACAAGGATGGTGTCGTCCGTATCCAGTTGACCGGCGCCGGCAAGTGGTACGCGAAGTTTATTAATATGGTCAAGATCGACGACCCAAAGCTGAATTACGAATCGAAATGGGCGACGATGACTTTTGAAATAAGGTAGATAGGAAAATTTAAATGAAAAAACAAACAATTTTTGCAAGTATTTTGTCGCTGTCGCTGGTCGCTTCAGTTTTCGCTCATGACTTGTTCCTGAAGACTGACAGTTATTTCCTACAACCGAATTCAAAATTCGCCATCAAAATTATGAACGGGACGTTTCAGGAAAGCGAAGGAGCCGTCTCATACGCCCGCTTGAATGACGTGAGCGTGATCTCAGGTGGAAAAAGGATTCATCCGCAGGAAACCGATTTTACGAAGAACGAAACAACGGCTTTTATGAACCTGACGACCGGAGCTCCGGGAACCTATGTGGTTGGGCTTTCAACAAAATCGCGCGAGATCGCTTTAAAGGCCGCGGACTTTAACGAGTATCTGAAGGAGGACGGTTTGCCGGACACACTGGAAGAACGACGGAAAACGGGCGAACTCGAAAAGGACGCGAAAGAGCGTTACGCCAAACACGTCAAGGCCATCCTTCAGGTCGGCAAAAAACAGACCGACGATTACAAAACAGTTCTGGGCTATCCGGTCGAACTCGTCCCACAACAGAATCCTTATAAGCTCAAGAAAGGCGACACGATTGAGATCTTGTGTTTGAAGGACGGCAACCCGCTGGTCGGACAAGTGGTCCTCGCGGGGCGCGAGGAAAATGGCAAAATGATCGTCGCCCCCGAGCTTCGCAGTGACAAAAACGGGATGGTAAGACTCCGTCTCGACGGCGCGGGCAAATGGTACATCAAGTTTATCAACATGGCCAAGCTAGACGATCCGGATTTGAACTACGAATCAAAATGGACAACGCTCACTTTTGAGATCAGATAGCCGGTGGCCTCTGAGAACCCTGCCGAAGAAGGAGATGAAAAACAAAGCAGTATGAAGTTTTTCAAAGAATATAAAGAAATCTGGTTTGGGATCGGGCTAGGCGCCTTGGCGTGGGTGATCGATGCCGTGATGCACGTCGAGTTAGGGTCGGATGTTCACGCGGGGAGTTTATGGCAGGAAATATTCACTCCGCATCCGACGGCTTTGGTTTTTCGCGGATTCTATTTTGTGATCGCAGTCGCGTTCGGTGTCTTCTTATGGCGGACCAACTGGCGTGAGCGCCAACTTCGGGCGCTCGAGCATGCCGTGATAGCCTTTCAACGGCAACTCGACGCACCCGCATTGAGAATTATCGGAACGATCCGCGGCTTACAGAGCCGGAACTCCGTGCGACTGGATGAAACTGCGACTCAACTGGCCGCGGAAATAAACATGGATGCCCTGCTCATAGACGAGCTTGCAAAAAGATACTTGGAATTTGGCCGCTTGGTTCAAGAGGGTGACACCGCTCGGGCTATTGAAACACTCCAGTCGATCGAAACATGGCTGTCCGAGCGGAACGTTGCCGCCAAATCGTGAAAACTTTTTCTTCCAAAACGATCTTAATAGCGGACGATGATGAAAATTTGCGGCGCGTCCTCGAGTTTCAGCTCCAGGAAGCCGGGTACAAAGTCCTATCCGCAAACGACGGTTCGGAAGCTCTCGACGTGTTTACGACAAACGAAGTCGATAGTGTTATCACCGACCTGCGGATGCCGAAGCTTTCGGGTTTGGAACTCCTGGAAAAAATTAAAGCTTTAGATGGTGAAATGCCGGTCATTGTCGTTACGGCATTCGGCGAAGTGGAAACTGCCGTCGCAGCCGTAAAGGCCGGAGCATTCGACTATATTACAAAGCCGTTCAATCGTGACGAGATATTGCTCACGCTTGAGCGGGCTCTGACTTTCAGTCAGGCTAAGAACGAGAATCGGCAGTTACGCGAGCTGGTCGATCGAGAATTTCGACTCGAAAGTGTTATTGGCGATTCGGCGGGTATGCAAGAGGTGCTGAATGTTGTTGGCCGCGTCTCTCGTTCGGACGCGACGGTACTGATCACCGGCGAGAGCGGCACCGGGAAAGAACTCATTGCCAAGGGCATTCACTTTTCCGGAAAACGCAAAGCAGCCCCTTTTATTCCCGTCAACTGCGCGGCGATACCCGAGAGCTTGATCGAAGCGGAGCTGTTCGGATTTAGGCGCGGAAGCTTTACAGGAGCAACGGCAGACACCAAAGGAAAGTTCGAACACGCGACCGGCGGAACGATCTTTCTCGATGAGATCAGCCAGATGCCTCTTCCCTTGCAGCCGACGCTGCTTCGTGTTCTGCAGGAACAGGAAGTAGTGAGGGTTGGGGAAAGCCTCCCCCGCAAGATCGACGTGCGGATCGTTGCTGCTACGAACCAAAATCTCGAAAAAATGGTTGAGCTGGGAACCTTTCGCGAAGATCTTTATTTCCGTCTCGCCGTTGTCCCGGTAAGCATCCCGCCGCTTCGAACACGCCGCGAAGACATCCCGCTGCTTATCAATCACTTTTTTCGCCGGGCAAAAGCAAAGCACGGCTTTGAGGAGTTGAAGATGACGCGGGAGGTTAGCTCGGCGTTATCGAATTACTTATTTCCCGGGAATGTCCGTGAGCTCGAAAATCTCATTGAAAGAATGGTGGTGCTCTCGGATGAAAATAGTCTGACGCCGGCAGATGTACCCGAGTACGTCACCAAGCCGAGCCAAGTATTCGGTAACGTCAAATTCGACCTCCCTGCCCAAGGCATTTCGCTCGACGAAGTGGAGAGCGAGATCATCCGATACGCCCTCGCTATGCAAAACGGGAATCAATCGCAGACGGCGCGTTATCTGGGTATCACCCGCAGTGCGTTGATCTATCGGATGCAGAAGTTCGGGTTAGATGAATAAAAGACACAGCTCGCTAACTATACTTGGACTTTCCGGCGCGATCCTTGCAATTTCGACGCTTCACTTCCTTACACCTGTCGAGGACTTGATCTTCCATCAGATCTATCAGCGCCTCTATTACATTCCGATAATTCTGGCAGCTCTTTGGTACGGCTGGCGGGGCGGACTTGGAGCGGCTGGTTTGGCAAGCCTTTCATACGTGCCGCATATCGCTCTTCACTGGCAGCATCAAAACTACGATTATGCTCTCAACCAATACGCCGAGATCACATTATTTTTCGTTATCGGCGCCGTGACCGGCTGGTTAGGCGACCAGAAACGCAGGGAGTATGAACGGGCCGAGCGCATCCACGCCGAGCTTCAGAACGCTTACGGCGAACTGAGGGAAACTGTTGGCCAGCTTCTGCAAGCGGAACGCCTCTCATCCATCGCCGAGATCGCGTCGGGCGTAGTTCACGAAGTG
>JBBKXD010000186.1:0-12460 GCA_037969295.1 Pyrinomonadaceae bacterium
GATATGTCGCTCATGCGGAAAGTTGAGGTTGATCCGAACGACAGGTCAGCCGTTGCACAAACCGGCGCCACGTGGGCAGATTTTAATCTGGCGACACAGGCTCATGGTCTCGCAACGCCGGGCGGTTTCATTTCTTCCACCGGCATCGCGGGGTTGACACTAGGGGGCGGTTTTGGATGGATAACGAGTAAGTACGGATTGGCGGTTGATAATCTGCTGTCGGCTGAGATAGTTACGGCGGACGGTAAGATCCTAAATGCCAGTCAAAATGAGAACGCCGATCTATTCTGGGCCCTGCGCGGCGCGGGTGCTAATTTCGGAGTCGTCGCTTCGCTCAAATATCGGCTGCATAAGGTGGGGCCGACCGTTATCGGTGGTTTTGTTGCCCACCCTATGGAAAAAGCGGGCGATTTGTTTAGGCTCTTTCGTGATGTAACGGCATCGCTTGAGGACGATGAGACGGCGATCGCTGGCCTTTTGCATGCACCCGACGGATCCGGCACAAAATTGGCGGTCGTTGCGATCACCAATTTTGGAGCGGAAGGAGAAAACAGCAAATCAATTCGAAAGGTTCGGGAATTTGGTGCCCCGCTTATCGACAACATCGGCCCTATCGGATACTGCGAACTAAACACACTGATGGACGGAGCCTTTCCGAAGGGTGCACTAAATTATTGGAAGTCGAGCTTTCTCGAACGCTTGAGCGACGAAGCGATAGACACAATGATCGAATCGTTTGCCGTCTGTCCGGCGCCGCTTGGTCAGGTCATGGTCGAACATTTTCACGGGGCGGTTACGCGCGTCGCGGTCGAAGATACGGCGGTTCCGCTGCGCGACGAATCGTTCAATTTTCTCGCTCTATCGCAGTGGATCGATCCGGCCGAGTCTGACATTTGTATCGCGTGGGCTCGTGAAACAAACGAAGCCATGAAACCATTTATGGGCGAAAATCGTTACGTCAACTACCTCGGAGATGACGAGCCGGAAACCGCTTTGGCCGCAGCGTATGGCCAAAATTATGCCCGGCTTAAAGAAATAAAATCACGGTACGACCCTGAAAACTTTTTCCATATGAACCAGAATATCGCTCCGGCAATTCTCGATTGACGCAGTGCATATCCTTCTCCGACCTGCACATAATTATGGCGGCGGACAATTAGACAGAAATCGGCGGATACAGCCGTTCGAATTCAGGATCGCCGTGCAGGATCGCGAGATCGGGATCTTGTCGGACCCAAGTCGCATTGATATTTCCGCCCTCCCAGGACTTCTTGAGCGCGGCCATTGCGTCTACGGGCTTATTCATGGCGCAAAACGCGCAAGCGATGTTGTAGAGGATCATTGTATCGTCGGGACGCAGGGCCATTGCCATGTCGGCTTCGCGCTTCGCATCTTCCATCCGGCCCTGCATCGCGTAGTCGCCGGCGAGCAGCACGCGGACCCGGGCATCCTCGGGAACCTTCTTTAAATGCTCCTCAAAGATCGCGACCTCACGAAACATAAAGTTTTTAAGCGTTTCGGTCTTGCCCAACGCACCGAGCGCATTGTGTATCGGGATCGTCGTGTTGTAGTTTTCACCCGAGTGAGCCAAGGCTTCCTCGAGAATGTCGACGATCTCCTGATATCGCCCGGCCTCGAAAAGTGCTCGCCCCAGTAAGTAGTAGCCGCCATCAAGATCGGGGTGCCCGTCGAGCGCAATCCGCATCTTGTCGATCGCCTGAGAATACTGCCGCTCAACGAAGTCGACCCACGCTTCGGCAAGCCGAATCTCGGGTGCATCATTGCCTCGTGCACTTGCCCTTTGGGTCGCTGCGACAGCGCGATCGATCCATTGCTGATCCCGCTCGAAAAAATAGTAAAACTGAGTGCAAACGTTGGCGAGCCCGGCGTGTGCAAGTGAAAAATCCGGATCCAGCGCAACCGCGCTCTCGTACATTTGAAGCGCGAACTGAAGATCCTGGCGCGCTACACGCCGCGCGTAATTCCTTCCGCGAAGATAGAGATCGTAGGCTTGAAGGTTTTCCGTCGGCTTTACGGCAAGTGCCTGCTGTTCCTGCGGCGAGAGTGTGATCCGAAGCGCGGCGGCGATCTTCGATGCGATCTCGTCCTGGACCTCGAAAACATCGGCCATCTCGCGATCGTATCGCTCCGACCACAGCGGAAAATCCGTCGCAGCATCGACAAGTTGAGCGTTGATCCGCAGTCGATTTCCTGCTCGACGCAAGCTGCCCGTCAGCACATAAGACGCACCGAGATCCTTTCCGACCTGACCCGCCGTTACCGACTGTTCGCGATATTTTAATACCATCGCCCTCGAAAATGTTTTCAGGCGTTTGATCTTCGAAAGCTCGGTCGTGAGATCTTCTGTTATCCCGTCTCGAAGATATTCGTCTTCCTTCATTCCACTCAGATTCTCGAAATAGAGAACCGCGATCGAATGTTCATGAGTCGGTGCCGATGGCATTCGACTGCTATGGATCGACGATTCGCCTGAGTGACGTCCTGAATCTAGATCGCGTTTTAGGCGCTTCAGGGCGGTTTTCAAATCGGTCGCGCTTTGATATCGCATGTCGCGGTCCTTCTCCAGTGCTTGGCCGATAATGCGGCTGAGCTCGGGCGGAAGCGACGGATTCACCTGATCGACAGGCGCCGGCTCGCGATTCAGGATCGCATCGAAGACCACTGCGGACGTCTCGCCTTGAAACGGCAAAAAGCCGGCCGCCATTTGGTAAAGGACGGTGCCAAACGAAAAAAGATCTGTTCGCGCATCGGTGATCTCCCCACGCGCTTGTTCGGGCGACATATACGCGACCGTTCCCATCGTCGCTCCGGCCTGAGTAAGTCCGTCGGCGATCGCGGTCGGGACGTTCGATGCCGCATCGGGTTTTTGCTTGTCGATCTTGGCGAGGCCAAAGTCGAGGATCTTTGCCTGACCGCGCGAGGTCACGAAAATATTCGCCGGTTTCAAGTCGCGATGGACGATGCCCTTTGAATGCGCCGACTCGAGAGCGTCGACGATCTGCACGCCGAGCGTTAATACCGATTCGATATCGAGCGATGCGCGGCGAATGCGATCGGCGAGCGACTCGCCGTCCAGCAATTCCATGACAATGAAATGCTCCGACTCGTGCTGTTCGATACCGTGGATCGTACAGATGTTCGGGTGGTTGAGCGATGATGCGGCACGCGCTTCGCGCTGAAATCGCTGCAGCAGATTCTCGTCCTTCGCCATCGTCGGCGTCAGAAACTTTAGCGCGACATGCCGCCCGAGATTCGTGTCCTCGGCTTCATAAACGACGCCCATCCCGCCCTCGCCAAGCTGCGAGGTGATGCGATAGTGCGAAATGGTCTTTCCGATCATGAAAGGTCCTCCGAAAGTGTGTCGGCTGTAACTTGTAGGGTGTCAATAGTGTAGGTCGAACGGCGAGTTCAAGCAATGTTTCGATCTGGAAAGCGAAAGGTTTGTGACTCTGGCGTGCCGGAAAGTCAGCAGATCGCTGCGAACGGAATAATCGAGATAAACACCGTACGGCATTATCCCTCTGGAGTTATAATCTGAGGGGAAAAGGTGATCGTCTCGAGAGTGATCTGTTCGATCCATGCGATCCGATCATACCGCACGCTTGATCAAATACCGGAGGCCGGATGAAAGTTTTCGTAGCGTTATCGATCTTCGTTCTGTTCGTCGTCCCTCATTGTTTTTCTCAAGAACCGGTTCCCGTCTTGGGTTCTCGCTGGTATCGAACGGTAAAACCGGCGGCGAAACCTATCATAGCGGCATCGGGTCCGGTAAAGCCGGTGAATCCCGATGAAAAAAATTTCCAACGCAAAGCGCGCGAGCAGCGGACCGACAACCCGCGCGATCCTTATGAAGACAGCATCGAGGGCCGCAGCGCGGCCATGGACCGGGCCGTACAAGCATCTCGTGCGCCGCAACCCGACGATGTAATCGGTTACACGTACATCGCAGAGATGCGAAACGACACTGGCCAGACGGTCGATGTAATTTTCTGGGAGTACAGGTTTTCCGAGATCGCAAACCCGTCTAACGTGGTCCGTCGACATTTTCTATGCGGCGGGAAATTTAAGAACGGCGAACGAAAAGAACTATCGGCATTTAGTCTGCTGGGGCCAAGCGACGTTTTGGATCTAAAGAGTCTGTCGAAATCAACAGACAAGATTTTCGACGAAAAGGTGCGGGTCAATCGTATCGAGCTTGCTGACGGCAACATCCTTCAACGCAACGACTGGAAATACTCGGATTTTACGGCGGCTGTTGAGCGGGCGACCTCGACGCCGTGGGGAAAAGATTCCTGCCGTCCGTTGTAAATCCGGACAACGCCCAAGCATGAACGTCGCTCGCCAAAATCTGATTCGCATCTTACAGAACGCCTACTCGGGCGAGGTGGCGGCGGCGTACGCTTATCGCGGCCACTGGAAATCGTTGAAGGATTCTCCGGAAAAGGAACGGATCAAAAAGATCGAAGCTGAAGAGTGGGACCACCGAAAGCGTGTAGGCAAGTGGCTTGAGAAGCTCGGCGCAAAACCACGCGGCCTGCGCGAGAAAGTTTTCTGGACGATCGGACGAACTCTGGGATTAACGTGTCATCTCTCAGGCTGGTTCTTGCCGATGTACTTTGCGGGGCGGCTCGAAAGCCAGAACTCCGTCGAATACGAAGACGCGGCGGAGTTCGCTAAGGAACTAGAAATGTTCGACTGCGTGGACGACCTTCTCGACATGGCTCGCGTAGAGATCGAACACGAAATCTTTTTCCGCGAGATGGTAACGGGCCATCGGCTGCTTCCCGTAATGCGAAAAGTATTTCGTTGGAGCTAATTCAGTTCGAGATTTGCGATTGCTGAGTCGCGATCTGATTTTGGAACCACTCGACAAACTTTGGAATTCCCTCTTCGATCTTCGTCGATGGATCGTAGTTCAAGAGCTGCTTCGCTTTTGAGATATCCGCGAATGTAATCGGCACGTCGCCCGGCTGCATCGGTTGGCGATCAATTACAGCTTTTATCCCGAGGTTTTCTTCAAGCAGTTCAACAAGGCGGCTTAGCTCGGTCGTCTCCGACTCACCCAAGTTAAAAACCTCGTGCATCGACCCGTCGTAATCCATCGCCGCCCGGACACCCTGGATGATGTCGTCGATGTACGTGTAGTCGCGACGCGTCGTCCCGTCACCGAAGATCTGGATCGGAGTCCCTTCGGTGATCAGCCGCGAAAATTTATGTATCGCGAGATCCGGCCGCTGGCGCGCGCCGTAAACCGTGAAGAATCTCAGGCAGACCGTTCGAATGTCGAAGAGATGCGAGTAAGTGTGACAGAGAAGCTCGCCCGCCGCCTTCGTAGAGGCATAGGGCGAGATCGGTTGATGGATCCGGTCATCCTCCGCAAATGGAACTTTCGCATTGATCCCGTAGACTGAGCTGGACGAACCAAACACGAATTGTTTCACTTCAAAATCCCGTGCCAGTTCCAACAAGTTCAAAGTCCCGTCGATGTTGGTTTCGCAGTACAGTTTCGGCAGACACAACGACGGACGGACGCCGGCGCGTGCGGCCAAATGAACGATGCAATCGAACTCCTTGCGGTCGAAAATTTCACGCAACTTTTCGCCGTTCCGGATGTCCAGCTCAACAAATTCAAATTCGGGGTCCGTTTTCGCGGATTCCAGGTTCGCACGCTTGATCTCGGGCGAATAAAAGTCGTTCAGATCGTCAACGACGGTGACGTTCCAGTGACGCTCGCCGAGCAAACGATCCACCAAATGCGAACCGATAAATCCGGCTCCACCCGTAATAAGTACACTTTTTGAAGGCATCAATTTACGTCTTGAATGGTGACTCAAAGTGGGAAGATAACATAGTTTGCTTTTTTACCGCAAAACGGATTATTTTGAGCTACGCAGGGGTAAACCCTTTGATCCAAGGTGACATCTGAACCTTTGATCCACATCTACCACATGATGAAAATAAAACCTTTCAATAGTCCACTCGTTCACGTTGGTTCATTCGTGTTCTCGCTTTTGTTAGCGACGATAGGCGTTTCGCAGAGCTTCGACCGGATCGAGAGAGCTCGGATGAAGGACATGCTTAAGATCGTCAAGGCCGAAGTGAAGAACAAGTACTACGATCCGAATTATCACGGTATTGATCTCGAGGCCCGATTCAAACAGGCTGAGGAAAAGCTGGCTCAGGCGAACACGACAACCCAGTCCCTCGCGATAATCGCCCAGGCCCTCATCGACTTCAACGACTCACATCTGTTTTTCATTCCGCCTTCTACGAATATTGCCGTCGAATATGGCTGGAGGATGCGGTCGATCGATGACAAGGTGTTCATCACGCAAGTAAAGCCGGGCAGCGATGCCGAAGCGAAAGGACTAAAGATCGGAGATCAGATCGTCGGGATCGGCGGCTTTCGCCCATCGAAAAAGGAACTATGGAAAATTCGGTA
Organism: Pyrinomonadaceae bacterium; assembly: GCA_037969295.1. Taxonomy (GTDB): domain Bacteria; phylum Acidobacteriota; class Blastocatellia; order Pyrinomonadales; family Pyrinomonadaceae; genus OLB17. The sequence goes on from JBBKXD010000186.1 coordinate 6,464, forward strand.
TTACTACAACCTTCTTAGCAAGCGCAGCAATGTGCAGCTGAGCGTAATGAGCCCCGGTGACACACCACCGCGCGAACTGGAGATCAGCTCCGAGGTAAAGCGGCTGCCGCAAAAGATCGTCTTCTCGTCGTACTTTCGACTATTCGATGATTTTTACGAAGAAGAAAACGATAAGCATCGATTCGTAACAATGGGCGGGATCACGATCTGGAAGATGCCTTCGTTCGTAGTCGATCCTGAGTCGATCGATGGAATGGTCAGCAAGGCAAAGGGCGGAAGCCTGATTCTCGACCTTCGCGGAAACGGCGGCGGCTACGTAGCAGCAATGGAAAAACTGGTCGGCAACTTTTTCGATAAGGATATTAAAGTTGCGGAGCTAAAAGGCCGCAAGAAAATAGATCCGATCATCGCCAAAACGCGCTCCGGAAATATCTTCAAAGGAAAACTTATCGTCTTGATCGACAGCGAGTCGGGTTCCGCGGCGGAGATCTTCGCGCGTGTCGTTCAGCTTGAGGGCCGCGGTCAAGTTCTCGGCGATATCTCCTCTGGAGCCGTAATGCAATCCATTCGGTCCCAGCACGAAATGGGCACCGACAGCATTGTCCCGTTTGCCATCAGCATTACGAACGCCGACGTCATAATGGCCGACGGAAAAAGTCTTGAACACGTAGGCGTCACTCCCGACGTGGCGATCGTACCGAGCGGCTCCGATCTCGCTGCGGGACGAGACCCTGTACTTGCACGCGCCGTCGAACTTCTAGGGGGGAAAACCTCATCCGATGAGATGGGTAAACTCTTTAAATACTACTGGAAAAAATAGGCAGACTAATTCAAGAACCGTTGACGTGCGTGATAACGATGGAGGACCTCTTCGAGAAATCCTTCGTATGAGAAGGTCACGAGATCGTAGTCCGGTTTCAGCTTGGACATGAGGGGCAGAGCGATTCGCCAAGCCATCCAGACGCGCTGTCGCTCTGTCAGGTCCCAACGCCGTCGAAGAAAGCTTTCGATCACTTCGATCTCCGGCCCTGACAAGATCGTAACATTGGCGTTAAATTCAGTTCGCTTTTGAACCCGTCTAAAGGCGGCGTCGGAAACGCGGTTTGAAAATGTTTCGTCGAACGTAGGAGCCTCGTCCGTTCGCTCACGTATGACAACGGTACCGGCAAAAATATCTCCGACGCGTTGGTCGCGACTGCTCAAAAAGATCGCGATCAATCCCACCGAATAGAAGATTCCCGGCATCGCATCGAACACTCTCAACAGATTACGCGCGATCGCCTCCCAGAGAGTGATCGGCCGGCCATCCTCACGGATCACACGCAGCTTCAGCAAGCGCTTGCCCGGCGTCTGACCGTCCCATAGCCATTCGAAAAGAATGAAGTACCCGGCGAAAAGCAGGAAGAGCAGGACGATCATTATCGCGATCAGCCATTTCGGTGCCTCGTTCTGAATTCCGTCGATAACTTCGGTGGCACTGCTGCCCAGGTCGGCTGCGGTAAGAAAGATCCAAACCACCATGCCAATTGAAAAATACTGTATGAAATGGTCGATCGCGGCAGCCAGGAAGCGATTTCCTATCGATGCGAGGGCGAAAGCGAGCGGAACGCGCTCCGGCGTCTCGATGACCAGGGTTTCTTCAGTTTCGATTATCGCTTCGGACACTGTCCCACTTTCGCACTACGCTTTTTTGCTTGTCAACGGTAATTCGTGTTTCTATACTTGTTCGAGGCAGCTAGCTTGCTTGCCGGGAGAAAGAGTTTGAAACCAAAAGTGCACCGAGGCCAAATGAATTCACAGGGCTTTCGATTCGCGATCGTCGTCAGTCGCTGGAACGACTTCCTGACTTCCAAACTTCTCGACGGTGCACTCGATGCTTTAGAGAGTACCGGAGCCGATGAAAGCGCTGTCGAGGTCTTTAAGGTTCCGGGCTCGTTCGAATTGCCCCTGACAGCTCTCAAAGCTGCCCAGACGGGCAACTTCGACGCCGTTATCGCGATCGGTGTGGTCATCCGCGGTGAGACGCCGCATTTCGATTACGTCGCCGGTCAGGCGGCCAGCGGCATTGCCCAGGTGGCGATGCAAACGGGCGTTCCGGTGGTCTTCGGCGTTGTCACGACCGACACAGTCGAACAGGCGATCAATCGCTCCGGCGTGAAATCGGGTAACAAGGGTTATGAGGCGGCGATGTCGGCCGTCGAGATCGTAAATCTCTACGCAGAAATGGCCGGCCGCGAAAGCGACGATAAGAGCAAGGGACAAGACAAGGTTTTTCCGCATGTCGTTTGAAAAAGAAGTAAAGAGTTCGGGAACTCGCCGGAAAGCGCGCGAATGCGCTTTACAGATGTTGTTCGCCGCCGACGTCGTCAAGGACTCACTTGAGTTTTCGACCGACGACTATTGGAAAGAACTGGGCGACGGCGACTTTGACGAAAAAACCCGCACTTTTTCCAACAACCTGGTTCTCGGCACACTCAAGCACAGCGAATCGATCGACGACAGGATCAGGACACGTGCCGAGCATTGGCGTATCGAGCGCATGGCGCTGGTTGATCGCAACGTCCTTCGTCTCGCTGTATACGAATTTCTTCACGAAGACACCCCGCATACGGTCGTCATTAACGAAGCACTTGAGATCGCCAGACGATTCTCTACTTTCGAAGCGACCCAGTTCATCAACGGCATCCTCGACGCAATCAAGCTTGACCTCGAGAAAGCTTCTGCTCCGGAAACTCCTAAAGCCGACAGCAAGTCAAACGCCTCCGCTTAACTATGAACTGTGAGCTATGAACTATGAGCTCATACTTCATAGCTCACAGCTCACAGTTCACAACTCACGAGTCGCGTTTCTGGGCGCTCATGAGCTAAAATAATGCTTGCACGAGGGTTGCAAAACACAAAAGTGAGCGAGAAAACTACCAATATATCGGCCTTTATTGCGGAGAATTTCGGCGCTAATGCGAGCTATGTCGAGGGCTTGCTCGCGCGTTTCCAGGCGGACCCGAAGTCCGTTGACGAGTCCTGGCAGACCTATTTCGGCGATCTGCTCGCGGGCGATGGCTCTAGCCAAGCGCCTCGTGAAGACGGAAAAGTAGCCATATCCCGGCCGGAATCAAAATCGAAAGAGCCACAAGAGGAAACACCGGCGGCTGCGAGAGCACCAAAATCCGCGACCACTACGGTTCCCGCGGACGCCGACTCCAAACCACTCACCGGCGTCGCGAAGAAGATCGCCGAGAACATGGAGCAGAGCCTCACCGTTCCGACCGCGACAAGCTTTCGAAACATTCCGGTCAAACTTCTCGAAGAAAACCGACGCATCATAAATGAGCATTTGACAGCGACCGGCCGCGGCAAAGTTTCGTTCACACATCTCATCGGCTGGGCGATCATCCGTGCGGCGAAAGACTATCCGGCGATGAATAACGGCTATGGTGTCGTCAACGACGCTCCCTCGCGAATCGAGAACCACGGCATCAATCTCGGGATCGCGATCGACATCGAGAAAAAGGACGGCTCGCGCAATCTGCTCGTGCCAAACATCAAGGGCTGTGAAGAGATGAACTTCGCCGGGTTCTTCGACGCCTTCAACGACAAGATAAAAAAAGCTCGCGACGGTAAGCTCGAGATAGCGGATTTTCAGGAGACGACGATCTCGCTGACCAATCCGGGGACGATCGGGACGGTCGCGTCCAACCCGCGTTTGATGTCGGGCCAGAGTGCGATCATTGCGACGGGTGCGATCGAATATCCGGCGGAGTATCAGGCAATGACGGCCGGAGCCCTCAGTCAGCTCGGCATAAGTAAGACGATCACGATCAGCAGCACGTACGATCATCGCGTCATCCAGGGTGCGGAGAGCGGTTTGTTCCTCGGCCGAATTCACGAACTGCTCATCGGACAGCATGATTTTTATACACAGATCTTTGCGGATCTCGCCATAAACTATCCGCCGCTTCGCTGGGCCGAAGACTATAACCCGAGTTTGCTTGGCGGCGACCGCTTTAGCGAACAGGCCGGGAAACAAGCGAATGTACTGCAGCTCATCAATGCGTATCGCATTCGCGGCCATCTGCTGGCGGACGTGGATCCGCTCAACATGACGTCACAGAACGCCGCCGAGCTGGAGCTCGAAAATTTCGGCTTGACGATCTGGGATCTCGACCGCGAGTTCATCACCGGCGGCCTGCACGGTGAAAAGACCTCCACCCTCCGCCGAATTCTTAACATTTTGCAGAGCGCGTATTGCGGAAAGGTCGGCAGCGAGTACCGCCACATTCAGAGCAAAGAAGAAAAGGAATGGATCCGGGCCCGCGTTCGCGAGAACTTTGTCGACATCGAACCGCTTGCTCCGGAATTGCGAAAAGAGCTTTTGCAGAAACTTATAGAGGCCGAGCAGTTCGAACAATTTCTGCACAAAAAGTATCTCGGACAAAAACGCTTTTCGCTCGAGGGCTGTGAGACGGTCATCCCGATGCTCGATCAGCTTGTCGAGGGAGCTTCGGAGCGCGGCGTCGATGAGATCTACATGGGTATGGCTCACCGCGGCCGGCTCAATGTTCTCTCGAACATTATCGGCGATGCGACGACCGGCGATATGGCCGAGCGCATTTTCACGGTCTTTGAAGGCTCTTCGCATCCGTCGTTTCCCGCCGACGAGGGCGATGTGAAATATCATCAGGGCGCGGTTGGAAATAAAACGGCGAAGACCGGACGCGAGATAAAAATTCGACTCTCGTGCAATCCGAGCCATCTGGAATTCGTAAACCCGGTCGTCGAAGGAATGGCTCGTGCACGGCAGGACGACATCCGCAACGGCGAGCAAAAAATGCGCGACGAAGTTTACGAAAAGATCCTTCCCGTTTTGCTGCATGGCGACGCGGCATTTGCCGGACAGGGCATCGTTATGGAAACGCTGCAGCTCGCCAATCTGCCGGGCTATCGAACCGGTGGGACGATCCATATTGTCATCAACAATCAGATCGGATTTACGACCTCGCCTCAGCTCGGCCGCAGTTCGATCTATTCGACCGACGCCGCGCAGATAACGCAGACGCCGATATTTCACATCAACGGCGACGCGCCCGAGGCAGCGTATCGCGTGATGCAGATCGCCCTTGACTATCGGAGAGAGTTCAACAAGGACGTTGTGCTCGACCTCATCGGATTCCGCCGGCTCGGTCACAACGAAGGTGACGAGCCGAGCTACACACAGCCGCTGATGTACGCCCGCGTAAAGGCTCATCCGGGAGTCCGGCATCTGTATGCGCAGAGTCTTATCCGCGAAGGTGTGATCACAGAGGATGAGCTGAAGCAGATGACCGACGCGGTCGTCGCAAAGTACGAAGGTATTCTCGACAGGGCGAAACAGATCGCTTCTGAAGTAAAGCCGAAAAAAACATCTCTGCCGGCACACGTTCGCGACGAAGACGGATCGGCGATCCTCGCAACCGGCGCGTCAGCGGATGTGCTGCGTGCGGTGTCCGAGAAGATCTCGATCGTTCCCGACAGCTTTCATATAAATCCAAAAATGGTCGGTCAGCTCGCCCGCCGGGCAAAGATGGGTGAGGGCGAAGTTCCGATGGATTGGGGATTTGCGGAAGCAATGGCGATGGGGTCGCTGGTCGTCGAAGGCTTTCCTGTCCGACTGAGTGGCCAGGATTCCGGCCGCGGAACGTTTTCTCAGCGGCACGCTTCGATGTACGACACCTTGACTGGCGAACGATGGACGCCGCTCAGCGAGCTTAAAAATGAAAGCGATCCGCACGCGCGTTTTTATGTTTTCGACAGTAGTTTGAGTGAATCCGGCGTGCTCGGCTTTGAGTACGGATATGCGATCATCGCGCGCGACGAGCTGGTCGCATGGGAAGCCCAATTCGGCGACTTCTCGAACGGAGCCCAGGTGATCATCGATCAGTACATCGCCGCGTCCGAAGACAAATGGCAGGAACGATGCCGGCTCGTGCTGCTGCTTCCGCACGGCTACGAAGGACAGGG
>JBBKXD010000187.1:0-12903 GCA_037969295.1 Pyrinomonadaceae bacterium
ACCGACGCGATCGCCGACATGGCCGAAGAGAATTTTTACGAGATGCGCGACGCGACAGCCGATCCGGTATTCCAGCGCAAGCGCGAGCTGGAAACAAAACTCGAACAAAGCTATCCCGATTACTTTTCGAAATATTCAATGGTTACGTTCAGAGAAGATCTTCCTTATTTGATCGCGAAGGAAAAAGGTAATGCTCAGGATCGGTTGCTGATGGAACTCTGCTCCACGACCAACGACGCGAGCAGCCTCAGTCTCGACAACGTAATGGGTGAGATCCGGAAGCTATGATCTCGGTGGGTCCTCTAGTTGAAACCACGCCGGCGGCTTTCCGAACAACACCTTTGTCTTTGAAACGTCAACGGCACTTTCCGAATCCAAAATCCAAAATCTAAAATCCAAAATTTAAAAGTGGTGCGGCTCGTGTTCGGGAAACACGAGCCGCGAATTTTACGGAAGGCTTAACTGTTGGCTATGCGGAGATGATAGGCAAAAGGCAGTTGTTTTTGGTTGGTGATTGTGCCAGCAGATAAATTTCTCCGCTTATCTATCGACTGGCACTGAAACTTTTTTCTCCTTACGCTGAAAACCAAATTTTTTGGCCTCGCGTTGGATAACGCTTGAATCATTCTGCAAATAATAGATCTCTTCCTGCAGATTCAGATTCTCGCTCGTTAACTTTTCAATTTCCTGATTCAAACTCTCGTGTTGCTCAACTTCGCGATTCAGCTCGGTAAAAGCCCTGAAATTGATCGTGAAGCAAAGAACCAAAGCAAACAAAGCAGTAAATCCGTATGGCACCCAACGCGTCATGATCGAGCGGGTCTTCCGGGGAAGCTTGGCCGAATTTCTCGGTCTCCGCGATCTATTCGAGTAAGTAACGCCGCCCTGCTTCAAGTAATTCCTCCAGATCCTGCTTGCTCTCGCTCTCCGCGTAAATCCGAACCATCGGCTCGGTTCCGGACGGCCGCATCAGCATCCAGCTGTTTCCGGCGAATAAAAACTTAACGCCGTCCATCCGAATAATATTTTCAACTTTTCGCCCTGCGATCTCCGCCGGCTCTTGAGCTAGTTTTTCTTTCAAACGTTTCGAGACGTCGTCATTGAGTTTTACTCCGATGCGTCCCGACTCGAGCTTACCGACCCTTCGGTAAAGGTCATCGAGCTGTTCCCTGAAACTCGCTTGTCTTACAGTGACGGCTTCGATGGCCAAAAGACATGCAAGGATGCCATCTTTTTCCGGGTAATGTCCGCGAATCGAAAGACCCGCAGATTCCTCGCCGCCGAGAATGATCTCGTCCCTGTTTATCAATTCTCCGATGAACTTGAAACCCACCGGTGTTTCGTAAAGCTTCAATCCGCGTTCGTCTGCGACTCGATCAACCAAATGCGAAGTCGCTACGCTGCGTGCAATTCCCTGAGTCCAGCCCCTGCTTTCGGCAAGATAATCAGATAAGACTGCGATAAGTTGATTCGGCGTAATAAACGAGCCGTCGCTGTCAATGATCCCGAATCTGTCACCGTCGCCGTCAGTCGCGATGCCTAGCGTAAGAGCGTTCGCTTTAACGGTTTCCCTTAGCTCGTCCAGATGATCTTCGCCGGGTTCCGGCGATCTGCCGCCGAATGTTACGTCCCGCCAGTCGTTTAGAGTTTCGACCTCGCATCCGGCATCACGAAGAATTCTGTCCAGGTATCCGCGGCCAGTACCCCAGAGGGCGTCATAAGCAAATGCGGATCGAGCTTTTCCAATTGCCGCGAAATTTATCTTCGATCTAAGGTCTTCCAGGTAAGCCGGTCGCGGATCGTATGGTTCTACCGAACCGCCCGTGGCATCGGATGCCGAAGCTCCACCATCGATCCCGCTTTCGATCTTCTTAGTAACCTCGGGTAATGCTGGTGCCCCGTCGGAGGTCGAAAACTTTATGCCCTGATATTCCGGCGGATTATGCGAGGCAGTAAAGTTCAGTCCGCCTGCCGCCTGTTCGCTGCGAATAGCATGCGAAATAGTCGGCGTCGGCGTCGGCCCCTGACATAGTAAAACTCGAAAACCCTTTCGAGCTGCAAGCTCGGCGGCGACAGACGAGAACTTCTCGCCCATAAAGCGCGAATCACAGCCGACGATGAGCGTTTGTCCCGGCCCAGTTCTTTCGGTTGTCAAATAGCTGCAAACTGCTTCAGTCACCCGCTTAACGTTCTCGAACGTAAATTCGTCGGCGATTATTGCTCTCCAGCCCGACGTCCCGAAGCGGATAGACATATTTACCCCTGGAACGAAAAACTTCTCTAAACAGTTCTCGAATACCTTTGCTCTCTCAACGCCTTTTGGTTGAATATCTTTCTTGTTCGGGCGAACAAGCGACCCAATTTCCCTTGAAGTGTTTGAAAATTTAGCATAACCGGCTAGGCGTGTAAAGAACTATGACAATTTTGCATCCCTTTTCTTTTGAGCATGTTAAGAGATTTTGTCTCAAGTATAAGCTAACTTGGGCGCTTAAAGTGAACGTCAAGTGAACTAATTTACCTCTAATTTCGATTGTCCTCGATTGCGACCGAAAAGACTGGAGTCGATGTGGGCTTGTTTTTTCATGCGAACATAGTGGAGAAGCCACAGGTTAAGCGATGGCTTAATCGCGGTTTAATGTGAAGCCGAGCGGCCGATAAAATAGTTGCTTGAGCCGAGCCGATCCCGTATCAAAACGACACCCGATTGACTACATGGATTATTTGTGTCATTTTGCTTCATCACCTTAATTTCAGAGAGCCCGGTAGAATATAGCTAAACATAATAATTAGATGAAGTTATATGGGTTAGTTGGGATCCGCCTCGGGGGGCACAGGTATTGCACGGAGAATCTCAGTCAATCTTGACGCGCTGCCCGATCGAACCAATTTTCAATTTGAGATTTTGTAGGCAGAAACGCTTTTTGGGGATACATATATAAAATGAGACCAGTAAAACACTTAGAAAAGGGACTGACTTACGTGGCAAAAGGCGCGTTCAACGCGATCAGGTCCGTAAATCAATTCAAGCCGAATCCATCGTTTACACCAAAATGGTCGGACAAGCCGCTTTTGAAATCGTGGCAAAAATCGAAGCCGACGCTGGGTTTCCCCAGGCAGACGGATTCGCTTTGTCCGAACTGCGTGATCGAAGCCCGCGAAGAGATCTTGAGTGGCAGCCGAGAGGTTTCGGCTCTCATCAACGAAAACGTAGGCGAGATCAAGGCGCAGATCATTGAACGCGATGGCGAGGTGTGGATGATCAAGGACTGTCCCACCCATGGCCATTTCGAAGATATGATGGCGATCGATTCGAAATTCCTCCAGCACATAGAATCGCTGTTTCCGGGCCGCGACATCGACGCTCATAACGATGAGAAACTGCACAATCACGGGACGTCTTCGGTCAAATATGGGCGAGGCGCTGTGTTAACGGTCGATCTTACGAACCGCTGCAACATGATGTGCGATCCGTGCTTTATGGACGCTAACCAGGTCGGTTTCGTTCACGAGCTTTCAATGGAAGACGTCAGCGAGATCCTGGATAACGCTATCCAGATCAAACCGCGTCGTCAGATGTCGGTTCAGTATTCGGGTGGTGAGCCAACGCTATCGCCTTACTTCCTCGACGCAGTTCGTTACGCCCGCAAGGTCGGATACAACTCGGTACAGGCCGCGACGAACGGGATCGAATTTGCGAAGTCGAAAGAATTCTGCCGCGAAGCTGCTGAAGCTGGACTTCGATTTGTCTATCTTCAGTTCGACGGTATCGGAAACGACGCGAACTCTCATCGGCAGATCGGTAATTTGTTCGACGTAAAACTTCGTGCGATCAATAACCTTCACGAAGCGGGTGTCGACATCATTCTTGTAACTACGCTTGTCAACGGGATCAACAATGACCAGGTGGGTACGATCATCCGTTTTGCACTCGAAAATCCGAAAAAGATCTCGTTTATCGCGTTCCAGCCGGTTTCGTTTACCGGTCGCGACGAGCTGATCACGGAACAGCGTCGCCTTCAGCAGCGTTACACGCTTGCTCACCTCGCGCATGACGTCCACGATCAGGTCGGCATCACGGAACCGACACGCGACTGGTTTCCGCTTTCATTGATGGGAGCGTTTGCCGATTTCGCGGATGTGGTTCACGGACCGGAGTCGGATTGGGGACAGGTTTCGTGCGGCTGCCACCCTAATTGTGGTGTCGGTACGGCGGTGATGGTCAACAAAGAAACGAAAGAGATGGCACCGGTGCCGCAGTTCCTGAACATTCAGGGCCTCGTCACCGACATGCAGCACATCACGGATACTAACCGCGGAAAATGGTTTTCTAATCTCATGATGGGCCTCGCGCTTCTCAAGAATTACAATCCGTACGGAGCTCCGCACAGTTTGACCCTTGGCGGCATTCTTAAGAAGTTCGATAAGTCGTTCGGGCTGTCGGGTAAGGACTACGGAAAGGTTGGTCCGGACCGAACCGCGGAAGATATTGAGAAACGTCGCCAGGATCCCTGGAACTTCCTCTTCATCGCAGGCATGTGGTTCCAGGATCTGTTCAACTACGACTTCCGCCGAACCGAGATGTGCATCATCCCGTATGGTACGCAGGAAGGCGAGATCTCGTTCTGTGCATACAACACCGGCATCGGCTGGCGTAATATCATCGAGCATATGCATCAGAATGCGACCGTCGCACAGTGGTACAAAGATCATGGCCGTCATGAAGTCTTCGCCCGCGGCAAAGAGGTCGAACTCGGAGACAAGTCGCACAACTTGATCCTCAACGAAGTCGACCTTTCGCGTCCGAACAAGCCGGAGATGGAAGGTCCGAAGACGGCGGCTGAAGAGATGCAGATGATGCGTAAGCTCTACAACCAGATGGTCCTTGAGAAGAATCAGATCAAGGGCGAGAGTCTCGTCCAGATCGGCGGTATCAAGAAAAAGGACAAAGAAATGGCTGTGGCCGAGTAATCGGCTCTTGTCAGTACCACCTGCGGTAGCTGGTGGGTATGGAATAGAAAGCCCGCGAGCGATCGCGGGCTTTCTCGTTTGCCAAAGCAGTATTCGCGATCTTGCTAACAAAACCCTGAGCTTCTGTCCTATAATTAGTGCGGCCGCCCCCCTCCCGGGGGAAGTTTCGTACAGGAATATAGTCATGCCCCTGAAACCATATGACCTCAAGTTCGAGGAGCGGGACGGCTATCTGTACGCCTATGTCGTCGGTGAGCATGACAATTACGAGATCAGCTTCGGGTACTGGAGCGAGGTCCGGGAAAAGCTCTCTGAGGTTGGGATGGAAAAGGCTCTGGTTGTCGAGGACATCGCCGAGCAGAGCGCGATGGTGGATGTTTACCGACTCGTAAGCCGCCTCCCCGAGATTGGATTCAGCGCTATCACCGTCGCCTTCGTAGATCGTTACAGCAGCCACCAGGAATTAAACGATTTCGGTATTCTGATCGGCACTAACCGCGGCATTAGTTGCAGAGCCTTCAACGACGAATCTGAAGCAGAGACATGGCTCCTGGATCAATAAATTCCAGTTTCTGGTTTCAAGTTCTCGCTCGTCTCTTATCAATTATCAACTATCAATTGTCATCCCCCCGTCCTCGCTCGATCTTCTCTTCGATCCTTCTGTCCGGAACCAACCACATCACCGCGACGACGATATAAAGAGCATGTGAGATCGATTGATGAAGGAACGCGGCGAGGATCGCGACGATGTAAATGGCGATTGAAAATTTCCCTTTCACGTCGTTCCCAACCGCCGATGCCAGAAGCTCGTTCTCGCCGTCGTGATGCCGGACGATAGTCGTCTGCAAAATCGTGTATGCGATCGCCGCACACAAAAGGACGACTCCGTAGACCGCCGTGGGGAGCGGTGCAAAATGATTCTCGCCCATCCATCCCGTGGCAAAAGGCACCATCGACAGCCAAAACAGCAGATGCATATTCGCCCACAGCACCTTTCCGCTCACGCTCTCGGTCGCCTGCAGCATGTGGTGGTGATTGTTCCAGTAGATTGCAAGATAGACGAAGCTGAGCACGTAGGTCAAAAAGATCGGAAGTAGTGGGCCGAGGGCGGCGAAGTCAGCTCCGTGCGGGATCTTGAGTTCGAGCACCATGATTGTCATCACGATCGCGATGACCGCGTCGGAAAAAGCCTCGAGTCGATTAGAGGTCATGAACAGAGTATAAAAGGGGAAAAGTGAAAAGGGGAAAAGGTGAAAAAGTGAAAAGGTGAAAGAGTGAAAAGGTGAAAAAGTGAAAAAGCCCTTCGCCTTCCACTATGCCCTTTGTTCACTTTTTCACCTTTTCACCTTTTCACCTTTTCACTCTTTTAGCTTTTCACTTTTTCCGTTTTTTGTGTCATATTTCGCGGCACACACTTTTTGTTTTTTTGAAGTTAAATCAAGCTAATTAAGGAGATTTTTTATGAAGACTATGTTTATGGTCTCGCTTTTTACGGTTGCCGCTTTCACCCTCGCTGGATGTGCGCCGCCAGCCACTACGAACACCAATACGAACACAAACATGAACACGGCTCCGAGCGCCACAGCCCCGACGGCTGCTTCGCTAATGGCTCTCGAGAATAAAGCCTGGGAAGCTTACAAGAATAAGGACGGAAAATATTTTGAAGGCTTTCTTGGCGATAGCATGATCAGCGGACACGGCGAAGGCTCGATGGCCCGTGCGGAAGTTGTGAAGATGATCTCGGAAGGAAAACACGAAGTCAAAAGCTTTTCGCTTTCTGATCCGCACGTCACTCTCGCCGGTTCCGACGCCGTAGTAATAACGTATAAAGCCACTGTTGACGGCGTTGAAGATGGCAAGCCGATCCCGAGCCCGGCAACGGTCGCGACGGTATTCGTCCGCAGCGGTTCGGATTGGAAAGCGGTTTATCACAACGAGGTTGCGATTGTCGAGGCGGCAAAGACGAGCGGTGATTCCGCAAAGAAGGATTCCGCTGCTCCGGCTGCGGATGAGAAAAAAGAAGCGGCTCCGGCTGCGAGCTCCGACAAGAAAGAAACTGCTACTTCGCCAGCCGCCGGGAATAGCAATTCAGCTTCAAACAGTAATTCAACCGCGTCGTCAACCGATGCTGCATTGACCGATGCTCTGATGGCCATTGAAAAGAAGGGCTGGGAAGGCTGGAAGGCAAAGGATGCCAAAGCGCTGGACGAGATCACAGCGAAGGATTTCGTTTTTGTCGACCCGGAGGGTAAGGCTACCTTTGGCCGGGCGGACGTGATGAAAATGTGGACGACGGACAATCCCTGCACGGTCTCGAGCGTCAGCTTGTCGGACGGCAAGGCAGTGTCTATAACAAAGGATGCCGCGATCCTTGTCGTGAAGGGAACGGCAGTCGGCACGTGCGGCGATGTGAAGCTGGAGCCTCTGTGGAACACATCGGTCTTCGTTAAGGAAGGCGATACATGGAAGGTGGCGTACATTTTCGAATCTCCCATCCGTAAGATGTAGCTCGCCCTTCGGTGGAGCAGAATGATGGTTCAGAGTTCAGCGGCCGATCTTCGGCGCTGGACTCTGGACCAGGAACCGTTTCCGGATTTGGAGCCTCGTTCGTATTTCGAAATCTTGATATTCGCACTTCGATTTCCCGCATTTATCTTCTGCGTTCTCCTGACGGTCGCACGTCTTTTCGCACAACCGGCGGACGTGATCAACTTCGATAGTTTGTTGCCCGGAAGCGCGGGCGAACCCGTTTCGGAAACTTGTCCCGTAGTGTTTCCGGCCCGTGGCGGCGACGTCGACTGGGGCCTCGCGCTGTCGGGTGGCGGCTTACGCTCGGCGGCTTTCAGTATCGGTGCGATGAAGGCTCTGTACGATCTCGGCCTGCTCGATGACATCGACGTTATTTCCAGCGTATCGGGTGGAAGTTATGCTTCTTACTGGCTTTATTCACGGTTCGATCCGGACAACGACATTGCGTTCGGCGATGCCGCTTTCAGTGGCGAGCTTTTTACCCGAAACGTCTGCACGCTGGGTTCGAAAAGCGATTTTTTTCCGTTTCGCCGAATGATCGCATCCGCGTTTAGTTCGCGGGACAGAGCGTTCAGAAAGTATCGCGATTCCATCGAATGGAGCTTCGGAGCCAACCATTGGAAATCGCGAAAAGAGATCCGCCTAGCGGGTGAACCGGGTATGCGTCCGCTTCGGTATCTACTTCCGGAGATTACCGCGGCGAGAGTGCCATACTTCATCATCAATACGACGATCAAGAATAAGAGAGGACGGGCGGGCGAGAAGCTGTCCGAAGTCGCCAAGACGTTTGAAATCGGTCCGACCTACCGGGGCAGCACCGCATTCGGTTTCTCGAAATGGGGCTCAGAAAAAACGGGTATCGCCACCTGGTGCAACGCCACGGCAATTTCCGGTGCGGGCATCCGTTCTAAGCTGTCGCGGAAGATAGACGACTATGCCGAACCACCCACAAACAAGCGGATTGATCTGGCCGATGGCGGACTCTCCGAAAACCTCGCCGCACTTCCCCTGATCAGGCGCGGGATCAAAAACATAGTCATCGTCGACGCCGAAAATGACCCTGGCTATAAGTTCGTTTCTTACTGCAAGCTGCGTGAACACCTGAAGAGTCTAGACATCGGGTTGGCGATCGGAGCGATCGATGACTTTTTCGACTGCGACAAGAAAAAACACAGGACGCGAGACAGGATCTTTACTGCGCCAGCTGTCGCACGCGGAACGGCGACTTCCGCCGACCACGTCAGCAACATTTATTACATAAAGATGTCTCGACCGGATTCGATATTTAAGTCCGTTTCCCGTAGCAACGAGCCGGGAAAACACGACGAGACACGCCCAACATCCTGCTCTGGACCGCTGGAACAGATCGGGTACGAGACGCTCAGGCGCGACATGCTCGCATACTCTGCATATCTGAACAAAGACTGGCGATGGGGGAAATTCTTTGAGTTCCTTCCGTGGATAAATTACAACTTTCCGCAGATCACTACGATCGATCAGACCTTCTACAGTGACCAGCTAAAGGCGTTTATCGGTCTGGGTTATCTGGAGACCTGTGAAATGGAGCAAGCTACCGGAACGGGCAAGAGCTGCCTCCCGAAATCCGTCATGCCGTAGTATTCGATCTCGGTTCCCAAGACTACGGAACTTCACGCCGCCGTGAATTGTCGTCAGGATTTTGTCATCGAGTGAGCAGCCTATTTCTCGCTAACTAATTTGATCTTGGCCCCCGGATACAGGAGTTCGTTCATGCGGTGTGTATCGAGGTAGAGGTCTGCCTTGACACGCTCACGTACCAGCAGCCCTGCCTCGGTCATCGAATCGTAACGCGCAAGCAGTTCCATATACGGACGAGCCTTCATCTTTTCACGGTATATTTCCGCAAAGCGTTGTAATCGCCCCGCACTGGCTTCATCGACTTCTTCCTCTTTCTTCATCGCGCACAGAGTATCACATAAAGGAGTCCACCACTGGGCGTGGGCGACAGCTAAATCCTGAACGAACCAATTTGGCGCGTCTCCTTCGTGTCATTTCGATAACCCGGTAGTTTGATATCTCCATAACCATTAGCAACTGGATGCGACCTCAAAGAACTCAGCATTGTCTATCTAGATGCCACCCTGGTGGTACTCAACGCTCAGATTTGGGCCCCCGTCCGGAAATTAGGTGAAGGGTGCCTTTGCTCACATCAATTCGTGAGATGACGAACAAAAAAGGCTCATGTGGAAGAGCCTATTTGTCGCGCGAAGCTCTTTCTGTCTATTGTTGGAAGGCACTGTCCTGGCTAATCGACCTGTTCGGAACGGGTAAGCAGGAATACGGAACCCGATATTCACTCGATAATAAAGGACCTATTCTTCATACAAACTTGCAACAATACGAGAAATAGAGCATCTTATTACGGTAGTCCTACTCTTAGAGGCTCGCCCGAGTGCGGTCTCATTCGTCAAAGACGGTTTTTGGATAGTTCAAAAGAGCAGGTTCGTTTCATAATCACAGAAGTCGCTCTTGAATTTTTCGAGCATCCGAACCGATCCTTCGTTGCACACCGTTTTTCTTCGAAGACCAACTCGTTTCCAACTTCTCTAGACATTCCCGGTAAGGGAAAGGAAAAGCAAATTTAATGTCAACGAAACTTTACGTAGGAAATCTTTCCTTCAACACATCATCGCAGGACCTCGAAACAATGTTTGCAGAGGCCGGTACCGTTCAGTCAGCCAACATCGTGGAAGACCGCGAAACGGGTCGCTCGCGCGGCTTCGGATTCGTCGAAATGTCGAGCAAAGAAGAAGCTCAGACGGCCATTACGAACTTTGACGGCAAAGAGCTCGACGGACGCAGCCTGAAAGTCAACGAAGCTAAACCCCGTGAGAACCGAAGCGCCGGCGGCGGCGGCGGTGGCGGATACGGCGGCGGCGGTGGTTATGGCGGCGGCAAAAACCGCTGGTAGAATTGGAGGCGCTTCGCTTTTTTGAAGCGTTAGTATGATCGCCTCCGGCCGAAAAAAAATCGGCTGGGGGCATTATTATTTATCCCGGAATATTGAAAACATGTCTGAGCCTGTCTCCTCCAGATTGCCGGACATATTGAGACTGGTACCTAGATGAAAGAAGAACTGATCGAATTGGCTGGAGTCGTAATAGACAAGCAGCCGAATGCATTTTTTAAGGTTCAAATCCACGACAGTGAGCACATCGTCCTTGCGACGATCTCGGGTCGCATGCGTCGAAATCGCATCCGAATCCTGATGGGCGACCGCGTCGACGTCGAACTATCGCCTTACGATCTCTCGAAGGGGCGCATTACCTATCGGCATAAGTAGTCGGTAGTCAGTAGTCAGGAGTTTTGTACCGACCACCGACCACCGCCTGCTTCTAGGATTTCTTCTTATCGCCCGCCAGACCGCGCTTCTTCATCTCACGAATGATCTCGTCGGCCACTCCGCCTTTCGCACCGTCCGAGTCACCCCCGAACAATCCCCAGGTAACGTCTCCGTCGACCACCTGACTAAAAACTACCTCACCGGTCGCGGTGTCGGTAAGTTTGATGTCCACCATGATCTTCGTCTTGCCCGCTCCGAGCCCGACCATATACCGTGCGGCTCGATTTCCCTTTACGTATTTCGTGACCTCGCCTGAGACCTTGAGTGTCGGCTGAGCGGCGTTGGCTGATTCGCCGGCCATGGTCACGCTGTCGAATCGCTTCGACGCTTTGAAATTGTTGATTGTCGCCTGGACCAATTCATCGAGATCCTTGTCGGGAAATTCCACGCCCGGACGGACAGTGAATTTTTCAACTTCGATCGCCTTGTATGGCTGGTTAGACGCCGCAACCTGACCCAGTGCGGTCATCGCAAACAGCATCGACAGGGATATTGTGAGAAAGAGAGGTCTTGTTAATTTCATTTTTCAGATTGTCCTTGTTGATTTGTGAGTGAGATTTGCTCAACGGGTACGAAACAGGCAGGGATAACACTACCGTCCAAGTCAGGCCGAAAAGCAACCGAATTAAGTTGCTGCGATCACCTGACGAGTTGCATAAAAAAAGCGGTCCTCATCTGAGGACCGCGTCCGTTGTCGCCAGCCTTTGAAGTTAGTTTGCAGCAACCGCGGTCCGCGTCGCTTTATCGAGTTCAGTCGTGCGTTCGCGGACACCCTGTCGAAGCAGCTTGATGTCCTCCGGACCATAATTGGCCGCACGAAACGCGTCATCGAGTTGCTTATCCGAAAGCTGTGCCAGACGGGCCGCGAGCCAGTGTCCCTGTTCGACCGTGATGTCGTCCATCAGACTGCGGCCCTTACCCTTGAAATCAAAGTCGATCAGTCCGTCCTTTACCCCGCTGACAAAGCCGGCTTCGTACCAGGTACCCGGATCGTTCGTCTTGCGTCCGAGACGAAAGAAGAAAGGCAGATTGTTATTGCCAAGCTTGCCGAAGGTCGCGCCCAGATCGCTAATTATAAATTGATGTTCGATCACGCCACCGTTGTCGACGCGGAGCACTTTGTTCTGGAGATCGAGCAGGTCCCAGTTCGTCAGAAAGACCATCATGATCTTTAAGCCCTGGAGCTCGTTGGTCCCAACGAACGGATTGTCCTTCCACTTCCATTCATCGAGCCGCTCGACGTTCTCCGGGCGAGCTTCAAGCCGGGCGTTCTTGAATGTACCTTTGCCGGGAATCTTCAGCGTCGGTACGAGGTAGTTGATCTCGGTCTTGTAACCGAGGCCGTAGAGAAGGCGAACCGCCGCTGTTTCAGGTTGCGCTTCGCTGCCGAATTTTGCTACCCAGATCCGCCCTTTCGCATCCTTTATTCGGTATTTTTTGTTGTGGCCCTGGGTATCTTCTTTCACAAAGATCACCTTCCTGAGATCGGGTTTCATCTCGACTCCGCCCGGTCCGTTGTAGAGATCCAGACTCGAGCTGTCAACGTCTTCCCAGAGGATCGGACTCGTGATCGGCCCGGAAGGGTTCTTGTCCTTGTCCTTGTCCTGCGCTGCCGCGGAAAATGCCATCAGCGAAAATATCGTTAACGGTAATACTGTTTGTCTTAAAAATCTGATCATTTTGGTCCCTCGTTCGTGTTGAAATATATTTGCTAACCTGACTTGAGCAAGCAATGTGCCGTAGTTCGGAATGCGATTTTTGTGGAACACCTATTGCAAAATTGCCAGTGAGAAGGTTCAAACGTACGGAAACGTTACGGCAAGGTGGAGGGAACAATGAACGGAAATCGAAGTCATGCAAAAGAGGCAGAGAGGCCAATCGCAAAACCGGAATATTCTTTACCGGCTCTGTTCGATCCAAGCGAACGATCCGAGTTACCTACTCGACCGGGACAAAATAACCCGTCCCCGGATCCGGAGCGAGCACACTTCTATCGAAAAAGGACGAGCCCATCTGGCTCGCCC
>JBBKXD010000188.1:0-6784 GCA_037969295.1 Pyrinomonadaceae bacterium
TCTCTCGGTGGTTGGTGTTCAGATGGCCGGTGATCAGTGTTCTGCTTTCTGCTTTCTGCCTTCTGCTTTCTGCCTTCTGCTTTCGCAAAGCACCGACCCCTGCCCTAAAATCTGATCACCGCATCCGGCCCGCCTTCGACGTGCACAGTGTCTACAAATCGAATGCTCTTGCTGTCGGTCGTCATGACGACCGAGTGCGTGCGTTTGCCCGCGCCGAAAAACCGTACGCCGCGTAGCAAGGCTCCGTCCGTTACACCGGTCGCCGCAAAGATGATCTTCTTACCCGGCGCAAGATCGTTCGTGTCGTAGATCTTGTCCGGATCGGTAATTCCCATATCTTTTAAACGCTGCATCACCGTTTCCGCCGGCGGCACTTTTGTCCGGTCGATCCCAAGACGCTCGGGATCGAACACAAGCCTGGCCTGTATCTCACCGTTAAGGCATTTCATCGCGGCGGCGGTTATCACACCTTCGGGTGCACCACCGATCCCCATCAGCGCATGTATATTAGTCCCGGCCACCGCTGCGGATATTCCAGCCGAAAGATCGCCGTCCGAGATCAGACGGATGCGGGCACCGGCCGCACGGACCTCGTCCACGAGTTTCTTGTGTCGCGGCCGCTCCAGACAGATGACGGTAAGGTCCTCGACATCGCGGCCAAGCCGTCGGGCAATATTTTTGAGATTCTCCTCGACCGGGGCGTCGATATCTACCGCTCCTCGCGATGACGGCCCGACGACGATCTTGTCCATGTAGATATCCGGCGCGTTCAACAGGCCACCGCGTTCGGCCGCCGCGAGAACGGCGATCGCGTTGTTGGCACCGAGTGCGCAGAGGTTCGTTCCCTCGAGCGGGTCAACGGCTATATCGACTTCGGGAAACTCGGCCCGGGCTTCGTCAGAGAAAGCGCCGCCACCCAATTCCTCACCGATGTAAAGCATCGGAGCCTCGTCGCGTTCGCCTTCACCAATAACAATGCGGCCGCGCATCGGGACGGTGTCCATCACTTCGCGCATCGCCTCGACCGCAACGTGGTCCGAATGTTTACGGTCGCCCTGACCCATTGTTTTCGCGGATTCGATTGCCGCGGCTTCGGTAACACGCAGAAAATCCAGAGCCAATTCGCGTTCAGCTTTGATCGTTTTCATCCTATTTGTCCTGAGAATTTACGCCTTTTTTTGTTCGAAGTATGAAGGCATTCTACCACTTGTGGAACCTCATTTGACAAGTTAAGCTCTCAGGTATTACGGTTTTAGTTTGATTTTTGCTGCGTTTGGAGTACCTGCATTAGCAGGCTTTTATTTTGAGAGATGTCAAACGCCTTACATCCTGATAGAAGGCTGATAGAGGGCGGCCGCTGAAAGCGGAACTCTGAAATCTATGACTTACATTGTTGCCGAGCCATGCGTCGAATGTAAATATACCGATTGCGCGGCTGTTTGCCCGGTTGAGGCTTTTCACGAACTGCCTGACAAGCTTCTCATCAATCCCGACACATGTATCGATTGCGATGCCTGCCTGCCCGAGTGCCCGGTCGAGGCGATATTTTCGGATATGTCGATACCCGAGGAGTATCTGACCTGGCTGGAAATAAACAAAGAAGCGGAAAACTATCCCATCATCAGCACGAAACAACCGGCGCTGTTCGGGTCGGATTGTAAGGGGCAACCAGAGTAAGCGAGTACAAGTGTAGTTTGAACGAAGGCGGCTGCTAAGAGCCGCCTTCTTCATTTCACGATTACCGACAACATAGGATCCTTTTTTATTGTGAACATTTGTCGCTTGAGTTTCGGCCGCGTTTGCGGCCGACTATCGGATGTCGCGCCGCCGCCACATTCTGGCAATATTGAAGATTCCGAACTAAACTGGTTATCTAAGTTTAATCTGCGAGGGGAACAGCAAGATGACGGAAGCAATCGATCCGAAAACAATCGACCGGGCTCCGGTTCGATGTGAAGAGTGCGATCGGGAAATGGACCACTACAATACGTTCGTGGCTCCGTCGAACGAGCGCCGAAATGTTTGCTGGGAATGCCTCTCGCGGCAGGAAAAAGGATTTTTCACCCATCGTGATTTTCGCCGCGGCGCCCGCAGCGGATATATCCCGAGGTAATTTTACTGGCCCGCGAAATACGCGAAAAAGAGCGAAAACAAAGTCTGTTTTGATTTCGCACCTTTTCGCGTATTTCGTGAGCATGACTCTTATGGCAGTACGAAAGATCACCGAACATCCGAATGACGTGCTGGGTCAGGTTGGAAAACCCGTAACAGAATTTAACGATGCCCTGGGCGAACTCTGCGCCGATATGTTCGACACGATGTACGACGCCGAGGGCGTCGGTCTCGCGGCACCCCAAATAGGTCTTAACCTACGTCTCTTCGTCATGGATTGTCACGGTATTAAGCTGATCGCGGCGAATCCGGAGATCGTTTCGGTCGAAGGTGAACAGTCAGGTCAGGAAGGATGTCTGTCAGTCGGAAAGGTCCCCGCGGTTGTTGTCCGTCCGATGAAAGCGCGGCTCAGGGCACAGGATGTAAAAGGTGAGTGGTTCGAAGAGGAAGCTGACGGCTATGCCGCTCGCGCATTTCTGCACGAGACCGATCATTGCGACGGTAAACTTTTCATAGATCACCTGCCGAAGTTACGGCGCGACATGATCGTGAAACGATTTAAGAAGGAGAAGAGTTGGAAGTGAATGGTGAGTGGTGAACGGTGAATGCGAACTAGCGGTCAAAAAAACCGCCCTTCCGCTTTCGCTCCTCGTCGATATCGACCGAGTAATGGATAATCCCACCGGGCAATTCCTCGTAGGGTATTCCCGCTTTTTCCAATTCCTGCTTAAAATCCTCAGGAGTTGGCAGCGTTCTTTGATCCAAAGTGACTTTTCCACCCCAACACAAAAAGTATCTTGTCAGGCGGTTAACAACTTTCTCGTACTCGATGTTGGAAAGAGGTTGCTTCTTGGGTCGTGACCAATTTCTTAGGGAATCAGCAAAGAGAACCACGTCGTTCATCCAGTTTACAAAATCCATTACAACGCCTATCTCTCGCTCACCCTCTACGTAGGTGATCTCCCTTTCGGGGCCGGCTTGTTCAAATCTGATTGAATAGCCTTCGGACTTCTGGCGCGATTGCTCATCGCTCAAGCGACGGTTCAGTAAATAGGTGTTCTTGAAGAATCGGAGTATTTTGAACATCGAATCGCGCCTGTATTTAATCAACCAATCCCGCGGCTAAGCCCCACCTATCCAGGTGGGGAGTTTTTGACAAAGAGATTTCGGTACACCGGCAATGACTTGTCCTCAACCGACCTTTCCCTCTCAGTCTTGATCGGAAATGGGTTTTCCGCGGTCGCTACTTCTTCGAGTCGCCCATCCGCCCGAAATAATTCGAACATTTCCTCCGCCAGGAACTCTATGTCGGTCTGCACAAAAATACGTCCGGCAACCGATAGTTTGTCGGCAACCGTCTGAACCAACTCGGCGTTCACCATCCGTCGCTTCGCGTGTTTCTTCTTGAACCACGGATCTGGAAACTGGATCGTCACTGTCTGAAGAATTCCGTCGGGAATATCCGCGATCAAACGGCCCAGCCAAAGCATCGCATTGCAGAATTCGTAATGCAGGTTCGTCAGACCTTCGCCGGCGGCGATGCGGTTCGCTTCATCGACCAGCGGGTGTCGGATCTCAACCCCGAGATAATTCCACCGAGGTTCAGCTTCCGCCATTCGCAAGAGAAATCGCCCGCGGGCACAGCCGAGATCCAGCAACAGCGGCCGGTCGGCCTCGGCAAACACCGACTCGATATCGACCGGGTCCGGGGACTGGCGATAAAAAGGTGCGAGCGGATTTACGTGCTGGTGAACTCGTACTCTGGGCATCAGAATGACGGGGCGTTGGCGAGCAATAGGATCGTCAAGATCGACGTCAGAATATACAAACCGACTGCAGCAAGCCCAAGGAGTCTTGTCATGCGGACGGCGGCGCGCGGATCGATGTATTCGTCGCGAGGTATCTGGAAATACGCGTAGACGGCTCCGACGATCAAGCCACCGATATGTCCGAAGTTGTCGATCACATTGAACAGCACGAGACCGAAGACAAGAATAAAACCGATGTTGATCAACAAGCTCTTTCTAAACTCGGGCGATATGAACTTTCGGCGTTTGAACGCATAGACAGCGAGGTAGCTCAATAGTCCGACGATACCACCCGATGCTCCGACGGATGTAGCGTCGGGATTGAATATCAAACTGAGGAGTCCGCCGCCAAGCGCCGAAAGGATGAAAACTATCGCAAGATGTGCCCTGTTCGTGAGCATCTCCATCAGACGACCGAACATATAAAGCGCATAAGAATTCATTCCGACGTGCAAGATCCCCGAATGAACGGTCGCACCGGTCAGGATTCGCCAGTATTCATGACCCTTCAAAAACGCTTGCTTGTCGAATCCGGCATTAACGGCGGAGAAGCGATCGTACGCAAAGAATTCCGGATCGTTACTTGTAAGGTATTGGGCGACGAAGACTGCTGCGATACAGCCCAGCAGTGTGAAGGTATAAACCGGAAACGGTCCGGTGGGCGGCACTTGCTCTTCCGCGCTTTCGCCCGCAGGCTGAAGTTCATCTTCGCTAACACGCTGAAGGCCCATAACCAGATTATCGACGACTACATCGCGAGGCCGCCATCAGCCTGGATGACCTGACCGGTAATGTAAGCGGCGGACGGAGACAGCATGAAGCATGCGATCTCGGCGACCTCCTGAACATTTCCAAGACGGCCGAGCGGGACCATCGAAAGGAATTTCTCGCGATAGTCGGCGTTCATCTCCGAAGCCATGTCGGTTTCGATCAAGCCAAGTGCGAGCGCGTTGACGGTGATCTTCTTGCTCGCAACTTCTTTCGCAAGCGACTTCGTAAGTCCTATCATTCCAGCCTTTGACGCGGAATAATTCGACTGGCCGAGCATTCCGACGACGCCGCTAATCGATGAAATGTTGAGGATAGATCCACCGTTCTCGTTTCGGAGCATCGGTCGCAAAACCGCCTTTGAAAAATTCCACGCGCCTTTCAAGTTCGTGTCGACGACCGCATCCCAATCCTCTTCCTTCATCCGCAGGATCAGTTGGTCACGCGTGATGCCGGCGTTGTTGATCAGGTAATCGACCGTTCCAAAAGCTTCTTTTACCTGTCCGACAAAATCAGCGGCGGCTGACGTGTTCGCGACATCGCATTGCGCGGCGTAGGCCTTTATGCCTAGTGCTTCGATCTCAGTTTTAAGCTTGTCTGCTTCGTCGGCACTCTTCGAATAATTAAACGCAATATTGCACCCGCGCTTCGCAAGCTCCAGCGCAATACCTTTTCCGATACCGCGCGTCGCTCCTGTAACGATTGCCGATCTTCCTTCGAACTGTTTTTCGCTCATAAAAAGTCAACCCGCTCCCATGTCCTGAACAAAGCGCGAGTCCTCATTAAAATCCTTCCGGTCTATTGGGATCTCTTGCTCGAGTATCTGCCAAACTGATTCCGCCACGGTCTCCCTTGAACGTCGGCCGGCGAGCTCAGACCGCGCCATTAAGTAGTCTATGTACTCGCGAGGTGTCGTTATCAGCATCGCGTGTTCATCAGGTATGGAGATATCGAACTCCTCTTCGATTCGGAGAACAATTTCGACGAGTTCCAATCCCATTAGTCTATTCACCCAACGCATTCCGCTGGATCACAAAAAGATCGCTGATTCCTTTTTCCGCCAGCGCAAGCATCTCGTTCATCTGTTCGCGCGTGAACGGCTCACGCTCGGCCGTGCCCTGGATCTCGATAAACTTTCCGGCGCCGGTGCAGACGATGTTCATATCTACCTCGGCAGTCGAGTCTTCGGCATAAGCGAGATCAAGGATCGACGTGCCTTCGAGTATGCCGACACTGACAGCGGCGACCTCGCTCAAGAGCGGCGATGTCTTAACGACAGAATTCTTGACAAGCTTTCGGCATGCAAGGGCAAGAGCGACGTATGCTCCGGTGATCGAGGCGCACCGTGTTCCCCCGTCCGCCTGGATAACATCGCAGTCGATGAAGATCTGTCGCTCGCCTAGCAGCTTTGTATCGACGACCGCCCGCAGGCTTCGGCCGATAAGGCGCTGAATCTCCTGCGTGCGTCCCGCAGGCCGTTGGGTCTCACGTTGCGTTCGTGTGTTTGTCGCCCGCGGCAGCATCGCGTATTCGGCGGTTACCCAGCCGAGCCCCTTGTTGCGCAAAAACATCGGCACGCGGTCCTCGACCGATGCAGTACATATGACTTTCGTTCCGCCTACTTCGACCAGGGCCGAACCCTCGGCGTACGGGGAAATGTTCGGCGTGATCTTGGTGTTGCGGATCTGATCGACGGCACGGCCGTCTGGTCTTTGGTAGTTCATAATTAATAATTGATAATTGACAGTTGATAATTGATAGTTCGATGGGATCACACAGGATCCGCTTACTAACCGTCGAACTATCAATTATCAACTGTCAACTATCAAATGCGAGCTTGTCTCCCCCGTAAACTTCGATGGCTTCCAGCTTCGCCGGCGTGGTGCCGAGGAATCTCTCCGCAACCTTTGCAAAACGTTCGGCGGCATCCGTTACATAAAAATGGTCAAGGTCGTCGCAGAGTTGCCGGACACCTGAAACGGCATTCGGATTCGCCAGATCCTTGTCCGCCAGCAATCGTTCTACCTCTTCGGCCGTCGCTTCACCCGAGTCAATAAGCTTAACATTTTCGCCAACCGTCTTCTGGATCACATCGC
>JBBKXD010000189.1:0-8090 GCA_037969295.1 Pyrinomonadaceae bacterium
CTTTGTCATCTCGCTGCTGATCAGGCTTTCGCCGGCGAGCCCGGCGAGGTAATGCAGCTCACGCGCGGATTTCCGACGGAGCTCGACCATCTGCGAAAAATGAACGAGCGTCACGTTCTTTGCCTGCTCAAGAAAATCGACCGTAAAGCGCAAAAAGTTTTGCGTTTCGAGTGCGACCGGGAACCATTCGATGCGCGCAGCGCTGTTTTCGCTCAACTCGACGGCGAACTTTTGCATCATCTGTCCGACGAGCGGAATTTCCGCCTGGATCTTCCAGTGTGCGACGCCTTTTGCATCGGTGTGGATACTCGTGATGCCCGGCATGAGGTCCGCGAAATTTCTGATGTCGGAAAAAAACTCGCGTACTTTTTCAATATTGGTTTGAACTTCGACGTTGTCGCTATACCCTGCTTTGACTGTAAACATTATCTAGAACACCCCAGTGAATAAAATAGAATTAAAGAACGGCCGGGTCGTTGAACGAAAGATCCCTCGGAAGAACGGCTCCTCGGCAAAGAGTATTACGTGCCCCGAGCCTAAAGGTTCATCGATCAGATATGCCGTCCCCTTCAACAAACGCTCCGTGTTTCCTTCCCAAACGAAGCCCGAAATGACCAACGACCTCTTCGGTTTCGCGTCGAACACCAGGGCGTTCGTGCCCTCCTTAGAATAACGGAAAAAATAACCGCTTGAAAGTAATACAGGTAACTCATCCTGTTCCAGACCGTATGTCAGGTAGGTGGTACGGTCGACGGTCGCACGCATGATCGCTCCGGGTATTCCCTCGGGCACTTTGCCGGCGTTTGCCGATGGCGACGCGATCGGCGGCAGGACCGGAGCTTGCCAGTCTTGTTTATCTGTTTTTGGTTCGGGTGTCGCGATCGGTTCGGCCGCGGTTTCGGTTTTCGGAGAGCCGCGCGGTGTAGGCGATGGAGCTGCCTCGGCATCTTTTCGCTTGTCCGATTCCTCACTAGTCGTCTTACTCTTCTCATCATCATCGTCGCTGCCGACGAGTTTCGATGATGTCAGCCCGACATCTTTTAGCGCGGCGAAGACCGAAGCCCCGCGAACCGTGACGAGCGTACCGCCGTTCGTGACCCACGTTTTGAGTGCAGCCACGCCGCCCGCACCCAGCGAACTAAAATAACGCCCCGCGGCGCCATCCGGCATGATCAGAACGTTGTACTTGCTCAAGGCATTTCCGCGTGCGTTGGCGAGCGTCATCGGAGTGAACTCGATACCGTATCGGTCGAGCGTCCACCAGATCGAACCGTACGACGTTTGATCGACAGGCTCGTCGGCGATCATCGCGATCTTCGGTAACTGCATCGGCTGCACATTCTCGCTGCCGACGCCGGTGTCACCTTCCTCGTTGTAGCCGTTATTGACCGCTATGACGTTCGTGCCTGTCTCGGCGGCAAGTCGTGAGATCGCGCCGTGAACGGTTTCGGCATTTCGCGAAATACGAACAACGAAACTTCCGCGCGAAAACGTCCGGCCGCCCGCGGTCAATTTCTTTGTCGAAACGGAAACGCGGTGTCCGTCCTGGAGCAATCTGATCGCCATCGCCCCGGCACCGTCCGTATCGTACGGAATGATGTATGCGATCTGTGCACGGCCCGAAACACTACCGGTCTTGAGTCTCGTCAGAGTTTGCTGCGTGACGGGTGTCGCCGATATCGTGCCCGTATCTTCCGTCCAGAAAGCGTCGAGCCCGAATGCCAGCGGCAGGCTCCACGCGGTGATGTCGTAGAATCTATACTCTTCGCGCGACGTGGATTTTCCCCGCATTTCATTTCGCTTGAACTTCGCAAGCTCGTCGCGGAGAAACGCTTCGTCCTGCGGCGTGTCCGGTTCGAGAAGCGCCTTTATGAGCCGCTTTTGAGGCTGGTTGAGATCGATGACAAAACAAACGCCATTGCATCTTCGGGTCGTGACGGGGGAATCTTTCTCGTACGCGTGTGCCCGCGACGACGAAAACGCAGAGTTGCTGAGACTAACCTCGATCTTCATGCGAAGCAGTACCTCAACGAGCTCGGCCGCTTTGATGGGATCTTTGGACGGGTCGATTACGATCCGCTTCATCTTCTCGGTCCGCGCTTCGTCCATCGCCTTTCGACGAAAATCGGCGTAGTCCTGCATCCGTGCGACGCGATTGCGTGCGGCCGTCTCGAGCGTCGTCATCGACGCGACAAAATGTTTAGCGATCGCGGAGCGAAGCGTGACGATCGTGCCGTCATCACGAGTCCATCGCCGTCCCTTAAATCCGCCGCCATCGGTTTCGTATGTCATGCCGGTCGCCCCGTTCAACGCTGGGAACGAATCCCAATAGCCGACATAAAAGAGATCAAAGATATCGCGGACGTAGTAGTCCCATTTGTTCGCGTCGAAGCTCGCCGCGTTCGCCCGGCCAAACGTGTCGAGCCATTTATTCGTCACCGGCTGCGGAAGGTTCGGATTGATTGGAAGAGCGGCGGGAGGGAAGTGAAACTGCGACGGCTGGCCGTGATGATCGACCGCGATCTGCGGGTTCCATTCGAAGAATGCGTTCTGCATGTTCCGCGTCTCGATCTGAGTTGCGGCCGTATTGTCGCGATTCAGGTCGAAACGAAAATGATTGTAGCGGCCCTGAATCGACCAGGGTTCGCGGTGTTCGATCGCCGCACGGTCTGCGTTGCCGGTGGCGACCGAGTTGTACCACGTTACGAACCGCTCATGGCCGTCCGGATTCTCGCCCGTCAGGATCAACACCACGGTGTTGTCCAGAATGTCGAGTGTTTTCTGTTCATTCGACGCGGCGAGCTGATACGCGACCTGCATCATGGCTTCGAACGATGCGCTCTCGTTGCCGTGGATGGTGTATGCGAGCCACACGATCAACGGATTGTTTTGGGCGATTGCATTCGCCTCGGACGCAGAGATCGTTCGCGGATCAGTGAGACGTGCGTTCCTCGCCTTGATCTCGTCGAGCCGCGCAATATTTCCCGGCGATGAGATCGCGACGAGATGCTGCATGCGATGCTCGTTCGTCAGCCCGATGTCGAAGATCTTTACGCGATCGGGTGCGGCCTTTGCGATCTCTTCGATGACCCTTTCCATCTGCGCATACGTCGTGTGATGATCGCCGACATCAAAGCGTAGGATCGTCTGCGGCCGCGGAACGTTCGCACGATATTCTCCGCGGGTGTAGAAGTCGAACTTTTCTTCTGTCTGCGTAAAAGCTATTAGTGTTGGCCACGCGCAGACAAGCAACGCCGTAATAAAATGTTTCAAAGTCATATGGACATGTCGGCCGCAGGTGGTACTGACCTACTGAGAAATACTAAACTGAAACAGCTTTAACGCAAAAACGTTATGCAAGGTTCTGATGGGATGCATGTTTGCGAACGGTGCGGCAATGTCGGGCTGAAACGCTGGGACGATCTGGACGCGGATCAAAAACTCCTTGCGGAGAAATTGCCGGCGTCGGCGGACTACAGCCTGCCGGAAAGAAAAAAGCACCACTTTTGCACGCGGTGCTGGTTCGAAATCCCGGGTCGTGATATTTCAAACGTTTAGGGGGTCATGTTCACGCCGAAATCGAAAAACTTTGCACCGACAGCCGAGCTCGCATTTGAATTGCCCGAGTTGATCAGGTAAAAGGCGTACTCACCTTTTTGCAGAGGCGTGCTTGGTGTGACCTTGAAGACTCCGTTACCCATGTCCTGGGCGTTGAATTGAACGACGTATTCGTCCGACAACCCGCCCTTCGCGCCAAAAGCATTTGCTTTCCCGATCGTCACCTCGCGATTGTCGCTACGCTGGTTGAATCGGATCATCGCAAATTCGTTCGGCGTCGACGGCACGCCACTCGAAGTATTCAACCCGCCGGTGGTTATGTCGAGGTAGAAATAAAATACGGGCTGCGTGTCCTTTATCTGGAGTGCGGCGCTTCGCCCCGGCAGATTGGATTTGATCTTCACCTTTCCTATGCCGTACGTCAGTCCGGAAGTGAACATCCCGCCTGTGCGGTTCTGGGCCGAAACATTCGGAGCGAGCTGGGTCATCTTCCGCTCACCTCCCCTGTCTTCGTAAAGATAGATCCCGTAACCGTGTTTGCTCATCGGGTCGTTCGGATCGCCCGACATCGACGGGCCTGCTGCGGAGGCGGTCGATTTTCCGCTCTTTGCTTCGAGCATCGCGGTAACGATATCGTCGGACACGCCGGACTGTTTTAGTTTGATGAGCGAATCGGTTGAGAGATCGAAGTCCGATTTGCCGCTGCGAATCTTTCCGATAATTATCGCCGGACTAAGGCCGGCCTTCGTCAGCGTGATCACTTCGTCGTTCGTCATTACCTCGCCTTGGGCTCGGACGTTGGTGTACGCGCCGATGCACAGCATCACGGCGATCAGCAGGCTAAAAATGAACCGAGTTTTCATCTTGGTGGTCTCCTTGAAAATATATAAGAAAATAGCGAAAAAAATCGGGTGAACTGAATAAGAGTTTACTTACCTAGATAGCGATCGCGTGCAGTGATCTTCAAGTCCGGGCGGTAAACCCGCACCTTTATATCATAGGTCGCGCCCGATCGCCTATCTTCTGACGGATAGTATCCGAGGCTATAAACTTTGCGAAGCTCGTTCGCGATATTGGAGAAGGCTTCGTTCAGATTTGTCGTCGAAGAAACGCGATACACGCGACCGCCGGTTTGCTCCGAGATCTTCGCGAAAAACTCTTTGGCGATCAAATAGTCCTCTTCGCGCTCGCCTTTTTTTGGCGGGGCCTGTACAACGTACGGCCGGTCGTTTTCGTCGAAGCGGATCTCGGCATCCTTTCGGCGGCTCTTTTGCACGTCATCGAATGTGTCGTAGCGGATCGGATAGACGATCACGTCCTCGGCGGCAAAACGTTTTTCAATTCCGGCCGCGTCGGCCGATTCGCTGCTGGTGTCAACACCGTCGCTCAGCAAGACGATCGCGCGTCGCCCTGAAATTCGCGATAGCTTTTCTCGAACAACCAGATCGAGCGTGTCATAGAGCGCCGTGCCCGACGCGATCTTTGCCCCGTCGATCGCCAGACGCAGAATGCGTCGGTCGTTTGTCGGCTCGCAAAGGACGTGCGGTTTCTCATCGAACGCGACGACCATCACACGATCATGTTCGCGCAGCTTCGCGACGAAGATCCGCGCCGCAAGCTGAATATCCTCCAGCTTGAACACGCTTGAATAGCTCATGTCGAGAACAAGAACAACGGTGAAGGGCTGTTCGCTGTCCGAGAAGTAGGCGATCTCCTGCTCTAACCCATTTTCAAATATCTTGAATTCGTTCCGTCTAACGTCGGCGACCGGCTTGCCTCCACGCGTCGAGATACGGACCGGGATCGTCACAAGATCCGTGGCGACCCTTTCAACGTCGTCATCGCTTGACGAAGTCTCGATTTTCGCCGACGTAGTGACCGCCGCCGCCGGTTTGTTTCCGACACGAGCCGTTCCGCTCTCTGAATAGCCGGTTACCCGGCCCGATTGGGAATATGCGGTGCACAGAGAGGCGAGCAGAAATGCGGTGACGGGCAAGAGCCGGTTCATAAGCTGAGTGCAGTATACGCCGAAAAAGCGCATCGCCCGAAAGGAAGTATGCCGACGGCTGTAGAAAATTTGGAGAACTGAGTTTCTATGTCGTATACTCGACACAACCCCCGAGCTCGAATGAGCATGGCAAAGAAGATACTTGTTGTTGAAGACCTGACGGATATTCGAAAAATGATGAAGATCATGGTCGAACTCTACGGCTATGAGGTCATCGAGGCACGCGACGGAGCGGAAGCGATCGAGCAGGCTCGCGAACATCGGCCATCACTGGTATTGATGGATCTTGCGATGCCGCTGATGAACGGAGCGGATGCGGCCCGCGCTATCAAAAGCACCGAGAGCTGCGAAAACATTCCAATCATTGCCGTGACTGCGTACCAGAATATGGACGAAGAAGCCCTCGACGCGGGCTGTGCGAGTGTTATCCATAAGCCGGTAGATTTTCTCAAGCTAAGAACACTTCTCGCCGAACACGCGGTTTGATAAACGGCTCGATCTGGATAAAAGAAATCCGCGAAGCATTTTTGCTTCGCGGATTTTTTATTGCATGACGAGCGCCAGGGCGGTCGTGCTACGGTTCGGCAATGAAGTCGAAGTCCGCGACATTGTCGCTCATCGAAAGAGACCGCGTTGGATTCGCAAAGCTATGACGCTTTGCCTGAACCGTCACGATGTAGGTTCCGATTGCAAGGTCTTCGACGTTGTAGTAGCCCATCGAGCCGGTGGCCACGACCCTGGGTTCAGTCAGGCCGCCGCCCTCGATGGCGATTATCGCATTGCGAATTCCTCGGCCACCCGCATCGGTGACACGTCCGGAGAGGGACACTTGCGCTGCGGTTGGACTTACGTTCAGACCGTCAGGCGTCGGAGCAAACACTTGATAACTTACGGTGTTCCGCTCGCCGCCCGAACCGTTTGGAATACGCTGCATTGAAACCGCAGAACCCGTTCCGCCGCTGTTTTCATTTACCTGTAATTATCCGGCGTTAAGCAGCACGAGCAGTCCCGCGTCGATCGTGACGCCGTTGTTATAGACAAGGGCATCTCGGATGTTGACGGTCGTAATCGGTGTTCCGTTTGGAAAATCAGAAGCGTTTGCGAGGAATAGAGCCACCGCATCGGGCCCGTTTTGGAGCAGACCGTTTGCAAAGATGAGATCGACACCGGGCACTGCGGCATTTCCCAGCGTGAAGAAACCGTTCGCATTTGTCGTAAATCCATCGAGGTCAAAGGCCGCATACGACGCGTCATTTACCGCACCGCCATTGAAAAAGACAACTACGTGCCCGTCAAGCGGAGTGTTTCCGGCACCGCCGTCGAAGAGCTCTACGAATTCGGCGGCGTCGGCGCCGGGCGTATCGGAATCGACTTCATTAATGATGATCTGAGCTCCGAAGGCATGCGACGTTTCAGGGGTTGAAATTATCGATCTGCCATCTTCATGCATGCAGATGCGTTTAGCTGGAAGTGGTGTTGAAAGCGCAAAAAGGATTACGGCAGCGAGAGCTGCGCGCGTGGAAGTTACGTATTGAGACATGGGAGTTCTCCTGGATTCTATTTAATTTTGGGAAATGCTCTGCGGCGGGTAAAAACTGCGCCGAACAAGTGCGATCGAACGATCGTGGTGATGACTGTCGGTCAGCACGCAATCAAAATGCCAGCAAAAAGGAAATTCAAGTAAGGGAATTATATTCTGATTCTTTCGGATGTCAATATGATTTAGGGCCCGCCAATATGCCGTATGTTTTTGTTACCCGCCGCGCACGGTACGCTCATTGCACGTTGGCATCGTGCTGCGGAATGCTTTGGACAAGCAGATCCGGTCTGTGATCGGCGTCTGCCTCACCTTGAGGGAGCTCCGCAGCATTAAATACGAAAATTAATCTCTCGCCCAGGCTTTCTCAGATGCCTTTTGCAAGGCGGGAAGCGGCTAGGCCTTTTGCGATGTGTCGGGCGAGGTTTTCGGCGAGGGAGCCCCACGATGTTGTCTCGCCCGCGGTAATGACCGCTCCGGTGCGGCGATCGTAGATTCGGTAAACGTATCGATGGGTGATGACCGAACCCGATACGAATCCGATATCAACGAAAAGGTCAGCTGCCTCCTTATAGCGAAGTATCGTTAAACCCAACTGCTGAAAATCTTTTCGTTTCAAAAGCTCCTTTTCGAGAGCCTGGCGCGAAGGCTGTGCGGACGACTTGCCGAAGGCGATCGTCTTTGCCGTGGCGACAGCATCCTTGGTAGGCACGGGTGCCTCCGCTCCGCTTTCGGAAAAAGACACGACTGCTGATGACCCGGCCGAAGCAGGAAAGAGACCGGTTTCGGATTCACTTCGCTCCATCATTGCGCCGATGACGCTGTCGTCAACACCTGCGGTCTTGAGCTCGATCAGGCCCGAGGCGGAAACATCGAAGATCGCACGCGACGATGTGATCTTCCTGAGAATGATCTCTGACGACAGACCCGAGCGGCTCATCTCGATAACCGTCTTATTGTCGATCTTCTCGGTTTGCGCGAAAGCGG
>JBBKXD010000190.1:0-9556 GCA_037969295.1 Pyrinomonadaceae bacterium
CCGCCCTTTTCGATCGGAACGGTAAATATGTCGCCACGTGCACTGAATACGGCTCGCTCACCTTTTGGACTAAGTCCGAACCAAGAAACGCGATTGGCGACCGACGTCTGCCGCGGACGCTTATTGATCCCGTCATCCGGGACGGTCACAGAAATCTTCGACGCTTTTTTCGAACCGACGTCAAAGATCTCAAGCTCGCCGTTGCGCTCATAAACTATCCGGGACTTTTCGTCCGACGACGGCCAGCGAATGTCCCAATCACGATTCTTTGTAATCTGTGTCGTCTTTTTTGAGCTGGGATCATACGCCCAGAGATTGAACTTCCCATCTTTGTCGGTGTTGTAAAAGATGGTGTCACCGATCCACATAGCGTCACGGCTGGCAAACGGAGTGTCGGAGATCAGTTGAGCGTCGTTTGTTCGCAGATCGTAGATGTACAGCTTATTTGCCTGTCCACCCCGGTAGCGCTTTTCCGGACGGAAGTCTCGAAACCTTGGCGAGTAGACCATCTTCGTGCCGTCAGGCGAGAAGGCGCCGGAACCGGCCTCAGGCATTGGCAAGGCTTCCGATGAGCCGCCCTCGGGTGATACCGAATATAGCCGTGCGATGGGCAGTGACCACGCGTCGCGTGCCCCGCGGTAGAGGACGCGGCCGTCACCGGTCCATCCCAACACCTGATTATCAAATCCCCAACGCGGAGCAAGCGGTCCACGAGATGGATAGAACGTCAGCTGCCTGGGCTCGCCGCCGTTGGCCAGCATGACGTAAACCTGTTCGTCCCCGTCATATTGTCCTGTGAAAGCGATCCAACGCCCGTCGGGCGAAAATTTAGCGTAGGTTTCGACTCCGGGATGCGCCGTAAGGCGAATGGCTGCACCACCGCCCGCCCCAACGCTCCACAGATCGCCGCCGTATGTGAATACTATTCGATCGCCGTAGACGTCCGGAAAACGGAGAAGTTTCGTCTGGGCAAAGGCCCCGCCGGCGAGCAAGACAATAGCCGTTACAGCCACTAGAAAACGGATCGACATTGAATATTTCCTCCGGAGATTGAACGGGAAAGCTTGTCAAAGTGTAACGCAGTTCGCATAATCGCGAAAGCCGTGGCAATCGCTGCGGCTCAATGATTTACGAACTGCCAAGCAACTATTTCCATCGAGTTTTCCTCAAATGGATGTTATTATTTTCGAGACCGTTCGAAGGGGCATTACAAGTACCAGGAGATTCCCTAGTGAAAACAAAGCTTTCTTATTTTCTCAGCACTTTCGTTGTATCCCTAGCCATTATTTCAAACGCGTTCTCTCAGCAGGGGACGAGTGTTGCCAAATCCGTTTCCAAGCCCGCGCTCTCCGAACCCAAATCAGCGAAAGCAGTTACGATAGAAAAGATTGAGCAGGATGTTGCCGAAGCTTTGTCGGTGATCGAGAGCAACCACGTTGTGGGTAAGAACATGAACTACAACGATGTGTTCAAGGCCTCGATTGACGGCATGCTTCACACGCTCGATCCACACTCGAACTATTTCGACGCGAAGGAGTTTGAACAATTTCGAACCGACCAAAGTTCGCGTTACTACGGTATCGGAGCCACCATCGGCGACCTCAGCGACGAGAAAGGAAACGTTGTCGCGACATATATCAAAGCAACTTTTGACAACGCGCCCGCACATCGTGCCGGTCTCAGATATGGCGACAAGATAGTGGAGGTCAACGGAACGTCGGTGATTGGAAAGTCATTTTCCGATGTTCGGAACTTCCTTCGAGGCCCGCGCGGAACACAGGCGAGATTGGTCGTCGAGCGCAATGGTACGGGGAAGCTCGAGACTGTCGATATCATCCGCGACGCGGTATCACAACCGTCCATCAGCGAGGCGTATATGATTCGTCCCGGAACGGGTTACATCGCGATGTCCGGCGGATTTAACCAGACCACTTATGCCGAATTTGCCCAGGCGATGAAAACGCTGAAGTCACGAGGGATGAAGCAGCTTGTTCTCGATCTTAAGAACAATGGCGGCGGCCTGGTTCGCGAGGCCTACCGGGTTGCGAGCACATTTCTGGACAGCGGCCAGGTAGTATTTACGCAGAAGGGGCGTTATGACGGTGCGACGGAACAATCGTTCAGGGCTGACAATTCGAACCCGGAACGGATTCCCCTGGTTGTGCTGGTCAATCGCAACTCAGCGTCGGCATCGGAGATTCTCGCCGGAGCCTTGCAGGACCATGATCGGGCCCTGATCGTCGGTGAAAACACCTTTGGAAAAGGGTTGGTTCAGAATCCGTTCGTTCTTGGTTACGGTTCTATGCTTCTCTTGACCATCGCAAAGTATGAGACGCCCGCCGGACGCCTGATACAACGCGATTACTCGAACGGTGAGCTTTACGACTATTACACCAACGGCGGCGTTAAGGCCGATGGCACCGAAACGAGGACTGCCCGCGGCCCCGAAAGCAAAACTGACGCCGGTCGGACCGTCTACAGCGGCGGGGGAATTACGCCGGACGTCGAGCTCAAAGCCGACACGATCACTATCGAAAAGGCTCGCTTTCAGCAGAAGCTTTTTAATCCTGTATTTGCATTCGCACTTGACCTCGCAGCCGGACGGATCAAGGGGTACGAAACTAACCAGGTCGATCGCCCGATCGTTTTCGACCATGACATAAGAAATACGGATTTCCCGGTTTCTGAAGGTCTTTATCAGGCATTCAAGTCGTTCGCCGTCGAAAAGTATAAATATTCACCGGCACAGATCGACCGCGAGCGTGAGTTTGTGGAACGTGGTTTGAGATCTGAACTCGTCACTGCCGCATACGGCACGACGGCGTCGCTTCAGGTTTCGAATGAATATGACAATCAGCTAAAAAAAGCGATCGAATTGCTGCCGCAGGCCCGACAACTCGCACTTGATGCCGCCCGTGCCAAGGCAAGCGCTTCAAAAGTGCAGACGTTGAATAATCGATAAGGACTATTCGGTTCTAAAGACAAAAAAGGAGCGGTTCTCGATAGAACGCTCCTTTTTTTTACTTCCAAACTGAAAGCCAGTGCTACATCCAACTACTGATCAAGCGATAAATACCATATCCCACCCCCGCGACGACTAAGATCAATGCCGCGATAGCGAGTCCCACAAAAAGCTTGAATCTGCGGTAACGCTTGTCGCTGGGCGGCGAAAGCTGATTTTGCGGAAAGTACGGCGGCGGTCTGTTCATAATAGGCTCACTCTACCAATTTCAGTCGACGCCATCAAACTAGCGCGGTATCGGCTGTTCGAGATTTGCCAGGGCGAACGCGAGGACCGCCATCACAGAGCCCCCTTCGGCAAGGTCTTTCGGATCGATCTTGTCGAACGTATCTGCTTCGGTATGGTGATAGCTAAAATAGGTTCGCGTATCGAAGTAAGGGGCGAACGACGGAACACCCCCTTGCGTCAGCGGCCCGATATCGGCACCTACACCGCCGGGTTGAAGCTGCGAGATCCCCGCGCCCTGTTCCCGCAAGACGTTCGAGATCGGCGCGAAAAATGGAATGGCCTCGGCCTTACCTGTAAAAAGAAATCCGACGGGGTGAGACGCGCCGAGATCGCTTTCGATGGCGGCAAAATGCTTTGCGAAATTCGCGGCCTGTTCTTCGCCATACGCCCTGCCGCCGACCAAGCCGTTCTCCTCGTTCATGTAGGCGATCACTCTTATCGTCCGCTTTGGCCTGAGCTTAAGCTGCTTTAGCAGATATGGAACTTGCATGGACATGGCAACGCCGCACGCATCGTCAAGAGCACCCGTCCCAAGATCCCACGAGTCCAAATGCCCGGCGACGATCACAACTTCGTCGGGCAACTCACTTCCCTTGAGATCTGCGATCACGTTGTAGCTGGTCGCATTCGGCAGCCTCTGGGGTGTAAGCAGCAGACGAATTCGCACCTTCCCCATTTTCGCGAGATAAGCGATCGTCTCCGCATCTTCGAACGAAACGGCACCGGCCGGTATCTGTTTTACGTCCGGATCATATCTCATCGCACCGGTGTGAACGAGACGGTTTTGTGAACCGCCGGCCGAACGAACAAGAACCGCAATTGCACCGAGCCGGCCGGCCGCGATCGCTCCGCCGCCGCGGTACGCAACCGCCTGCCCGTAGGCGTTTCCACCAAACCCACTCGCCGCCATTTCGCGGTCAAATTTGTTGTTGAATAATACGATCTTCCCCTCAACCCGATCTCGTCCAAGCGCAGTCAATTCGTCGAAGTTGTTAACGACCACTATCTCACCGAACATTCCATCCGTGGGTGTCGCGATGCTTCCGCCAAGGGCCGTCACAACAATTTTCTGCGTCGTGGCAGGAGCCATCCCCGGAAATTCGACAAGCTCGGCCTTTTCGTCTCCCCTCACCCAATGCGGGACCGAGAGTTTTTGAAGACGGACTTCGAGGCCCAACTTTCTCAGTTCATCCGCAACATACTGCACCGCACGCTCAGCTTGTGGCGAACCACTAAGACGCGGACCGATGTTATTCGAGAGATATGCCGTCTGACGATATGCGTAATCGCTCGCAAGTGCTGCTTGCTGCACTCGCCGCATATTTTCTATGGTCTTTGTCGTATAGAGCTGCGGTGTTGGTGTCGCGACTTGGGCGTAAACAAAGAGCGGGTAGAAAAAAGCTAAAACAAACAGACAGATCGGTTTCATTTCTTCATCTTATCGGATGCTTTCCGGTGTTACAAAGCAATATGCGATAATGATTTGCTCCTGAAATCACAGATCATATGCAGGTAAAATCTATGTACAGAATTCTGTCCGCAGTTGTGTTTTGCGTCATTGTCTCGGCGGCCGCGGGCTTTGCCCAATCGGGATTTACGATCGACAACCTTATCGCCACGAAGCGTGTCAGCGATCCTCAGCTATCCCCGGACGGCCGGACCGTTGCGTTTACCGTCGGCACCGTCAACAAGACCGAGAATCGGACGCTGACGCAGATCTACACGATAAGCGCCGACGGAACGAACTTGAAGCCGATTACTTCGGGAGACAAATCCAGCAACTCACCGCGATGGTCACCGGATGGCAAGCGGATAGCGTACACGACCGGAGGGCAGATCTGGACGATGGAGATGGACGGTGACGGACGAAAACAGGTCACTCGGATCTCCTCCGGCGCCGGCAATCCGGTATGGTCACCAGATGGAAAGTGGATCGCTTTTAACTCCGACGTTTACCCGGAATGTACATCCGATGATTGCAATAAGGCCGAAGACGCGAGGCTTGAATCGAGCAAGGTGCAGGCAAAGGTAACGGACCGCCTCCTCTTCAAGCATTGGAACGAATGGCGAGACCGTAAACGCACTCACGTTTTTGTCGTCTCGAGCAGCGGGGGCGTCGCCAACGATTTTACGCCGGGTGATTTCGATGCTCCGCCCTATGGCGCATCGTCGGGTGTGGATTATGCCTTCTCGCCCGACTCACGAGAGATCGCATTTCTGAAGAATCCGGACAAGGTCGAAGCGGTCTCGACGAATAGCGACATTGTCATTGCGTCGCTTTTCGATAAAAACCAGAAAAATATCACCGCTGCGAACAGAGGTTATGATGCTTCGCCGGTTTATACATCCGACGGCAAGTACATCCTGTATCGATCACAGGCAACCGAGGGATTTGAAGCGGACCGCTGGCGGATCATGCGCTATAACCGCTCGACCGGTGAGATCGTCGAACTGACTCGCGGATTTGATCAACAGGTCGACGAGATGGTCGTTACCGAAGGCGGCAAGACGATCTACTTTGCGGCAGGTACTCGCGGACGCTCGCCGATCTACAGTGTTCCGGTGGAACCCGACTTTCGATTACGGATCGCGACGCACGTGAAACCGGTGCTCGAAGGATATTCTGCAAACAGCGTCAACATATCGCGCGACGGACGAGTCCTCGTCTTTGCGTCAAGCTCGATCGCAGCGCCCGCCGACTTGATGCGTGCCAACTCGGACGGAACTGGCGTCACACCGCTGACTAGCTTTAACGATGCAGCGTATCGGACATATGGATTGCAGAAAGCCGAGGACATGGAATGGAAAGGGGCCGTCAATACCAACATTCATGGTTTTGTTATCAAACCCGCGAACTTCGACGCGTCGAAAAAGTATCCGCTTATCGTCCTGATCCACGGCGGCCCGCAAGGAGCATTTAATGATAGTTGGGGTTATCGTTGGAACCCGCAAATTTTCGCGAACGCCGGATACTTCGTCTTTATGCCCAACCCGCGCGGTTCAACCGGCTACGGGCAAAAGTTCGTCAACGATATCTCAGGTGACTGGGGCGGCAAGGTGGTCGTCGATCTGAAGAACGGCATCGCCGAGGTGATCAAGCGGCCGTATATCGACAAATCCCGGATCGGTGGAGCGGGCGCCAGTTACGGCGGATATATGGTTGATTGGCTGTTGGGTCACAATAACGATCCGCGGTTCAAGTTCAAGGCGTTTGTTTCTCACGCGGGAGTCTACAATCTCGAATCCATGGCAACCGCGACCGAAGAGGTGTGGTTCCCGAAATGGGAATTTAAGGGATTGCCCTGGGAAAACCCAGTTCTCTATCAACGCTGGTCGCCCAACAAGTTCGCAAATAATTTCAACACGCCGACGCTCGTTACCGCCGGAGAGCTGGATTTCCGAGTTCCGGTCGATCAAAGCCTGCAGCTTTTCACCACGCTCCAACTAAAGAACGTCGAGTCAAAGCTCATCATTTTTCCGGATGAGGGGCATTGGATCTTAAAACCCCAGAATTCGGAATTCTGGTACAAGAATGTTCTGGATTGGTTTGGTAAACATCTAAAGTAGTTCTATGAGATCTAATCGTTTCCTCACCAGCCTCTCGGTCCTGCTACTTCTTCTCGTTTTCGGTTCCGCCGCGGCTCAAACGCCGCGGCGGGATTTTAACCGGCCGCAGTTTTACGACGCCGAACATTACATCCTGCGGGTCAGGTTTGACCGTCCCGCAAAAAAAGTGATCGCCGAGACGACGATCCGCTTTAAGCCGTTAAAAAAGAATTTCGCCGTTGCGGAGTTTGACGCGGTGGGTATTACATTCTCGTCAGTTACTTTGGAACCGGCGGGAAAGCCCTTGAAGTTTCGCGCCGCGGGCGGAAAAATCACGGTGACGTTAGATAAGCCGTACGACACAACCGACACCCTTATAGTGCGCTTCAAGCATTCGTCGACTCCGAGAAGAGGCGTTTATTTCGTAGATAAAGAGGTCGAGAACGGAAAGGAAATTCACTCGGAGCAGATCTGGACCCAGGGCGAAGCCGACGAGGCCCGTCACTGGTTCCCTTCATTCGACTTTCCGAGTGACAAAGCTACTTTCGAAGAATTCATAACGGCAAACGCCGGCGAAACAGTGGTCGGAAATGGCGAGTTACTCGACGAAGTAAAGAACGCGGATGGTACGGTGACGCACCATTTTCGGATCAACGTTCCCACACCGACATATCTCGTCTCGTTCGTCATCGGAAAATACGCAAAGGTT
The DNA here is from genome assembly GCA_037969295.1 of Pyrinomonadaceae bacterium. GTDB lineage: Bacteria > Acidobacteriota > Blastocatellia > Pyrinomonadales > Pyrinomonadaceae > OLB17. The sequence goes on from JBBKXD010000190.1 coordinate 7,506, forward strand.
ACCGACAAGTACCTCAACACGCCCCTCGGCTTTTATATCTATCCGGGAGCCGAGGCTATAGCCCGAAAGGCGTACGGGAATACGAAAGAGATGATGCGCGTCTACGAGGCTCTGACGGACGTCCCTTTCCAGTTCAATAAGTACGACCAGACTGTCGTCGCCGGCTTCACGTTTGGCGGGATGGAAAATGTGACGGCAACCACGATGGCCGATACCGAGATCTTTGCCGTCGGTAATCCGCTGTTCGCCGCGGGTGTCGAGGATCTTGTTTCGCACGAACTTGCTCACTCCTGGTTCGGAAATCTTGTGACGTGCAAGAACTGGGCTGAGCTTTGGCTCAACGAAGGGTTTGCGACATTCATGGAAGCCGCGTTTCGTGAAAAGATGTATGGGCGTCAGAACTATTTGAACAAGATCCGGCGCGATGCCCAGATATTTATTCTCGACGATGCTGTCAACAATAAGCGGAACGCATTATTCAATCAGAATGCGGGCGATGTTGGTTCGCTATTCGATCGGCCGGCGACGATCTACAACAAGGGTGGAGCAGTCTTGCACACCCTCCGCGAAGAGGTTGGCGACCCTGCGTTCTGGAAGGCAGTGAATCTCTATCTGAATAGACAAAAATTCGCGAGCGTGGAAACAACCGACTTGAAGGCTGCGATGGAGGAAGTCTCGGGCCGCGATCTCGGCTGGTTTTTCGATCAGTGGATTTACAAAGCCGGTCATCCAAAGCTTGACGTCAGACAGTTGTGGAACCCGGCGGCGAAGACCGTGCGCCTAACCGTGACACAGACGCAAAAAGCGGACGCAATCACACCGGCCGCGTTCCGACTGCCACTCGATATTGAGTTTACGATCGGCACCCAGAAGCAGATCGAAAAAATAAACATCACGAAACGCGTGGAAACGTTCGAGTTCAAACTGCCCGCGCGGCCGGATCAGATGGAAGTCGATCCCTTAGAGAAAGTGCCCGTGAAAACGGTAAAGGTCATCCCGTAAGATGACTGAGAATTACAGCCGACAAAAAAACTCCGCATCTTTCGATGCGGAGTTTTCCTCTTTGAGAAGACTGGATGTCTGCTTGAGTGTTGAGAAAGCAGAAGCGCGAAGCACACACAAAATCGCGACTTAAAGTCTTAAAACTTGCAGTAACTTCTTTGCAACACCTACGAGGTTAGCTGACGGGCTAGGAACGAAAGATTATCCCTGAGTTTCAAAACTCTTCGCCCCTGTTTCATATTGCACAATGAAACGTTTGGGTCCCCCGCGACACTCCACAACGGAGCGACTTCGGTGATCAACTTTTCAACGATTTGAGTTTAGCATGCTCGAAAAGAAAATGACAAGGAATTGCACGACATTTTTATCGCGGAGCTGAATAAATCTGATAAAGCATCAAATAAACGATGACACCGGTCACCGAAACGTAAAGCCAAACGGGGTAAACGAGCCGAGCCAAACGACGGTGATCATCGAAGCGTCCTTTCAATCCGCGGTAGAGCGTTGCGATAACAAACGGGCCAATAATCGTCGCGAGGATCGTGTGGGATGTCAGGATCGTGAAATAGATGGGCCGTGCGAGGCCTTGTCCCGAGAACTTTGTTGGGCCAAGGCCGAAATAATACGTTCTGAGCGCATGATGGCTTAGATACGAAACCAGAAACACGGCCGAAATAATGCTCGCCGACAACATGCAGAAGCGATGAGCGTGGACGCGTCTTCTTAATATAAAAAAGAGCCCCGACACCAGAAAGGCGCCTGAGGTGGCGTTGAGCACGGCATTCAGATGAGGAAAGATCTGCAGCAGCTCCATCGGACTATTTCCAAAAGCCCAGCAGCGCCAATAGCACGATCCAAAGCGCTCCCATAAAATGCCAATACCAGCCAACCGAGCGCGCCAGGTTTCGCCGATAGGTAATCTCGTCGTCTAATGTTGTCTCATTCCACGACCGCAGCAGTACCGTTCCAAGCGCCACAATGCCACCGGCAACATGAACAGCGTGGACGGCAGTAAGTATGTAGAAAAATCCGGCGTAGGGATTGCCGCG
>JBBKXD010000191.1:0-13978 GCA_037969295.1 Pyrinomonadaceae bacterium
TTCAGAAATCGTCTGTTCCGTTCCGAGTGAGACCAGCGCGTGCACGTGTTCCCAGTATCCGTTGATAAAGTCGAGAAAGATGTCTTTCTTCTTTGCATTCTCGCGGATGTGTTGAAAAACCGTGGGCCTGATTTCGTCGGTTAGGCAAGGGCGTCTGTTCTTTGTGGACCAAACAAGGTGGATCCATACTTTTACATAAGGCATGGTGGGAGGTCCTCTTATATTGATTCGGCTAAAGCCGTTGTTTTTGTTTACTGCTATCCTCCGTCTAAAGACGGAGGTAACTCATATGCGGACGCGGCAATTCATGAAAGCCCAGACTTCACCGAGCGACCAAGGTAGCTCGTGAAAATGGGCGGCCATCCGTGGGCGAAGGCAATTCATGTACAGATAGTATCTCTCGAACGACGAAGGCAAGTCCTAAAAAAATATGAAATCTCCGAGCGCTAGATCCGGATCTTACCAACCTTCTCCGGCTTTTTTTCGGTAGTCGGTTTCAAATAAGGTGCGTCATCGTGCTCGCGCTTGGAGCTCTCACCAGCCGAATGCCACTTCATCCATTCGCCGGGAGCGTCGAAGGTTTCGCCGCCATGTCGGGTGATACGCGGACGAATTCGGCACATGACCGGGGTGTTGATACCGACGCCGCAGATCACCGCCTGGCCCTTTGTTAAAGCCGGAAGCTCGGCGAGCATCGTACGGCCCGCACCCTCCACCGATTGAGCGACGGTCTGCTGGTCGATCGGATTTACGATCCGCATGATGATCTGCGTCATGCACTGCGACAGAACATCCTGATCAAGCTTGCCCGGCCGCTGCGTGATCAGTCCGATACCGACGCCGAACTTCCGTCCCTCGGACAAGATCTGCTTGAGTACATTTGTCGATACGACATTTGCCCCCGCCGGAGCAAAACGGTGAGCCTCTTCGAGCAGTGTGAAGACCGGATAATTCAAGAAGTTCTCACCCGTCGAAATTTCGCCCCGGGTCGTCATCATGCGGGCCTTGTTCGCACGACGAAGCAATGTTCCGACGATGACCTGCTGCTCGGGCTGCTCGATGTCCGAAAGATCGAGGATCGTGCAGCGTCCGGGCCGAAACATTTCCTGCAGCGGAATGTGTTCGTTTGCCGAAAAAATACCGTTTTGCTTGTCAAAGCGTGCGTCGAGCCGCCACAGCAATCCCTGGATCGACGAAACATTTCCGCCGTCGCCGGCATTATCGCCTTCCTTTCCGAACTGCTGTTTCTGGACCTGATCGCGTAGGTCATAGTAGCTGTAGAGATACTCGCGCTTGCCCTCCGCTTTGAGTTGATCGTTCAGGCTTCGAAAAGCCTGGCCGAGGAAGTGCAGCATCTTGTCCGACGTGCCCTCAGGCAAGAGATATTTCACGTCTGCCTCGGTAAGCGTCGAGAACCGGACCTTGATCGTTTCCGGCGTAAAGATCTTCACTTCGGGTCTGTAACCGTCCTCGCCGTAAAACTGCTTGTCGCCCTGGATCGATTGCATCGTGTGATATTCGCCATGCGGATCGACAATTAAAACCGAGGCGCGGTTCCATGACTGCATCAGCTCTTCGACGATGACACCGGCGGTGTACGACTTGCCTGAACCGGTCGACGCCAGAATCGCAAGATGTGTCGAAACAACATCTTTTACAGAGAGCACTACCGGAACTTCACCTGGTTCGCGAGTGAGCAGGCTGCCGAGGTGCGCCGAACCGTGATCGGCCACGCGGCGCGGGCTGAGCATTTCCGAAAGAGTTTCGCTCGACGCGAGAAAGATCGGATCGCCGGGCTGCGGCGGAATACGAGGGTTTACGAAGTCGTTCAGCTTGCGGCTGAAATAGCCGATCGTCTCGACCGTGATCTCGTAGATCTCCAGAGCGTCTTCCTCAAGCCCGATCAAGGCCGAAACGGCGGACGGCGGCGTTCCCGGATCGGCAAGAAACGCGTCCGGAAGATTTCGCACGAGCTTTCGCGAATTGATCGTTCCGACGATCCGGCGCCGCTCATCGCCTATCTGTGTTTCGTAATATACAAACTCACCGATGCGCGTTCGGTTGTTGTCGCGTGTGATGAAGAGATACTCGTGCGGAAGAAGTCCGGGGCCCTTAACAGTGCCGGTGAGAATGTCGGTTGATGTCTGCATAGACGGGGGGAAGCGTTTCTAGTTTCTTGTTTCTGGTTACTGGTTACTGGCTACTGGCTACTGGCTACTGATTACTGGTTTCTAGTTTCTGATTTCTCGTCTCACGTGTTCTCGTTTCCGTATCGATGTGGAATCTAACCCAATAAAACTAGAAACTAGAAACAAGAAACGAGGAACCAGAAACTAGAAACTAGGTTAGTCGACCTCAAGCAGTTGTTCTTCGATCGTCGCCAACTCTCGACGGAGGTTTTTTTCCATGGAGGTCGCGACCTCACCGTGCTCAACCTGAATGGCCTGTTCCTGGAGATCGTAGTCGAGCTCGATCCGCTGAGCGGTATTTACACGCTCCAATTGCTGGTTGATCTCATCGCGGCGGCGGACAAGTTGTTCTCGGCTAGGTTTGCTCGCGGGCATATCAGTGGCCTCCTTAATGATCGGTTCCTTCGAAGTATATCAATCCAGCAGCGGGAACAAGGAATCGCCTCATCAGCATTAAATCTCGCTTCGTCACATCGAAGTTGGCCAAAGCAGTGCCGAAGTGATAAAAATAACGCTCATGGAAACCCTCCCGGTGAAGCGCGGGAAATTTGTGGCGTCGTGCAGGGCTATGCCGGGCCGAATAATCCATTCGGCGGTAAAGACGCGATGATCGAGAATGGAAAGTTCGTCATCAATCCGCAGCTTGAATGGACCGGCGGCGGCTACGCGTCGACGTCCCTAGATCTGGCTCGGTGGGCGAAGATGATGTACGAGGGAAAGGCATACGATCAGTCGTTGTTGCCTCAGGTCCTCGACGGTGTCGCCGCTCCTATGCTTGGCAGAGAAACGAAGTACGGTCTCGGCGTGATCATCCGAAAAACTCAAGCCGGAGCGTCCTACGGCCACAGCGGATTCTTTCCCGGTTACGTGACCGACATGATGTACTTTCCTGAACAGAAGGTAGCGGTTGCCGTACAAGTCAACACCAGCGTCCCGCAAGATCTGGGCAAACCTCTCGGCCGTGTTCTTGTAGAGGTGGCTACGATCGTAGGCGCTCGGCAGTAGTCGCTTAGGAATTTCTTTGCCCTTCTGAATTCTTCGCTGATTACAAACTAAACTATTCCGGCCGCGGATGAACGCGGATTACGCGGATCAGATCCTGAACGAAACGACATCGCTTGCAATTCCTCCCCTGCCGAATACAATTAGAGACACCCCGATCCTCCGGAGAAAAACAAAATGAAAAGAATTCTGCTTTCTGTCAGTGTGCTGATCTGTATCTCGACACCTCTGTTCGCAATTGACATGAGCCGTGACATCGACGCCGCGACGACGAGGCTGATGCCCAAGATCGTCGAATGGCGGCGTCACATCCATCAATATCCCGAGCTTGGAAATCGGGAAGTAAAGACCGCGAAGTATATCGAGGATCATTTGCGAAAGCTTGGCATGGAGGTCCGCACCGGCGTCGCAAAGACGGGAGTAGTCGGGATCTTGAAAGGCAGCCGGCCGGGGCCGGTTATTGGTCTGCGGGCTGATATGGACGGGCTTCCGGTTACCGAAAGAAATGCTCTGCCGTTCGCTTCGAAAGAGACGGCCGAGTACAACGGTCAAAAAGTCGGCGTGATGCACGCATGCGGCCACGACACGCACGTTGCGATGCTCATGGGTGCGGCCGAGATTCTCAGTGGAATGCGGGACAAGATCAAAGGGACCGTTGTTTTCATTTTTCAGCCAGCGGAAGAAGGACCGCCCGTTGGCGAAGAGGGTGGAGCTCCGTTAATGGTGAAAGAGGGCGTGATGGACAACCCGAAGATCGACGCTATCTTCGGCATCCACATTAACTCGCAAACGGAAGCCGGGACGATCAAGTACAAAAGCGGCGCCGTCATGGCCTCGAGCGACTGGTTTCAGATCAAGGTTAAGGGGCGGCAGACACACGGCGCATATCCGTGGCTCGGCGTCGACCCGATCGCGGTCGCGACCCAGATCTATACCGGGCTTCAGATGATCGTGTCGCGCCAATCCGAGCTGTCGAAAGCACCGGTCGTTATTACCGTCGGCAAGATAAACGCCGGAGTACGGGAGAACATCATCCCCGAGGAACTAACGATGGCGGGAACAATTCGGACGCTCGACGCGGCGATGCAGAAGGAAGTCCACGAGAAGATCCGGTTGACCGCGACGAAGATCGCCGAAAGTATGGGAGCCACGGCCGAAGTTTCGATCGATTCCAAGACGCTTGTTACATACAACACACCGTCGCTTGTCGAAAGGATGCTGCCTTCGCTGGAAAAAGCCGCGGGTAAGGAAAACGTTCGCCAGACAGAATGGGTGACTGGGGCCGAAGATTTTTCTTACTTCGGTGAAAAAGCACCGTCGTTCTACTTCACCGTCGGCGGGATGAGAAAAGGGCAGGACCCAAAAACGGCCGCTGCCCATCACACACCGGATTTTCTGATCGACGACAGCCGCCTCGATGTTGGCGTCAAGGCCTTTGCTAATATCGTTTTCGACTACGAATAAAAAAGTGAAAGAGTGAAAAAGTGAAAAGGTGAAAAAGTTAAGAAGCTGTTTTCCTTTTCACCTTTTCACCTTTTCACTCTTTCACTTTTTCACTCTTTCACTCTTTCACCTTTTCCCTTTTCCCTTTTTCACTTTTTCACCTTTTCACTTTTTTCCCGCGGTTAGCGAACTTCGGGGGCGACCAGTTGCTGTTGCGGCGGTCCCTTGACGGTGCCCGCAATTGTTATTCCCGTGCCGCGAAACATCGGGGTGAATATCCAGTTGGAATGCTTCTCGATCCCGTAGTACGCGATGATCGACTTACTGCGGCTCTGGCTGGCGACGCCAATGAACGGCTGATTGTCAGTTGTGACGTCAAAATCCTCGTCGACGATATCCGTCTCGTCTTCGGTTCCCGTATTCAGGTTTACGAGGAGCTGGATCGAGTAGCGGTCTAAAATCTGTGCTCCCTTATCATTGTCATATCTTGAATTATTCGGCAGCAATCCGTTGTTGTAGCTCTGCACCCGCTTTGCAAATGCGGCAATTATTTTCGGGTCGGGCTTGATCAGACGCCATTTTCCGTCATCGCTTAGCGGATCGGTCGCCGCCGACGCCCGAAGGATCATGGTTTTCTTGGTGCCCTGCGGCAGGCCCTCGAGCAAATCGTCGATCGACTCCGGCAGCTTTCCATTCTTAGCAATAACGTACTGGCGGATCGCTTCGGCGATCTCTTCACCACGACGAATCGATTCCAGTTCTTTTTCGCGCTGGACAGCTTGCTGAACAGACGGCGCAACCGCAAGAAGGGCGACGGCGAAAATCGCCATCATCATCATCACCGCGATCAGCGTCATACCGCCTTCGCCGCTTCGCAATTGCTTACGGTTTGCCCTCGCCGTCATCATCGTCGTCCTGATCTTTCTTGTCCGGCGGGCGATTCACCGCTGGTGGTACGTAGCGTGGAATGTTGTCTGGAATTCCGGGAATGCTTTGACCAGGCGGAACCTGGAAGTTGGTGCCGGGATTATAAGGCACGTAATTTTCGCCGCCCGGAATGCCCGGTCGGACCGGCTGTGTGCTTACCGTTCCCGGCGCGGGCCGAAAGAGCGGAACCTTGTGCTTAAAACCAAGGCTGACATCTTCGAACACGGTTTCCTCTGCCGATATGCTCATCAGCCGAAAGCGTCCGCCGACAACGTCATTCAGCCGAGCGCTCAATGGCGTTTGACGTCCCTGCTCCATGAAATACGCCGTATCATTATTGCTCAGCCTGCGGGCGATCATACCGATGTACTGAAATGCCGGTTTTGGCGGAGCCTGTACGTTCAACATCACCGCGTTCGAATACTTCTTGCCGTCCGTTGTTTGAATTATTATCTGGCGCGGGCCCTCGGCGGCAATGAAGTTTGCCGGGACATCGGCGACCATTCTCTGCTCATTTACGAAACTCGTCGGAAGCTCGCTCTGGCTGAAGTATATTTTCGCGTCCGGCTGCATCCGCTCGCCGGCGATCTCAAGTCTGAATCCTCGTGAACCCGCGTATACGCTGCCCGGATTAAACCCGGTGATGTAGATGGCCGGTGTCGGCGTCGGTGTCGGAGGCTCGGGGGTTTTTATCGGAGGCACCGGGCAATCAATTCCCGGTTTGCATGGTCGCGGCGGTTCGTAGAAGGCGAAAATGTTCCGCCCGGGATCCGGGCCGGAATACGTTCCACCCAGAACGACCGGTGTCATGTAGTTCAGGTCCTGTTCAGCTTGGGACGGGATCGTAAAATCGCTCGGATTTGTCGGGACCGTTGCCGAAGGTTTTGGTGTCGGCGACGCTGTGACAGTAACCTTGACGCCGCTCGAAAAGATACTGCCGCCAAATGCGAAAAACAGAGCCCCGAGCGCGAGTACGCCAAGCACCAACGCGGCGATGATCTTGTTCCTTTCGGTCGGAGATTTACCTGCAAACGGATTCATCACTATATAACTCTATTGTCCCGTGGACGCCGGAACCTGCGGCACCGAATTCGGACGGCGGAAATATGCAGCCATCTCGAGTCTTAGACTTACCACTTCGCCGTGCGTCTTGCCTCGCTGCCGTGCAGGCGGTGCCGTCTGCTGCCCGACGGTTGGATTTGAAAATCCAGGCGGGAAACCCGCATTCGGATTTACGACCGCTCCGGGCTGAGTTTGCCCCTTCGACTGCTCCGAACGCTGCTCGCCTTCGGTGGGTTCCAGCTCGACCGCGCTGACCACCACGAAATCATTTCCCGTTTCTATCTCGCGAATAAACCGTCTGATATTTTGGTACGAACCCTCGACCGTAGTTGTGACGTAAACGCCCGGAAACAAACTCTTGTATTTCGACCGGCCTCGCTCCTCTTCGGACTGTCCGCCTTTATTAACGCCGGCGGTTTCGAGCGGTGAATAGTCCGGGCCACTCGTGTTTACCAAGCCATACGCGGCAATCAGCCCATTGATGCGCTGGTAAAACGCCGTCTTTCCGTTCGACGCGATAGGAAGGTATCGCGATTCAAAATCCTCGACGCTGGTCATAAGTTTTGTAACCTGCGTCTCTGTGTCCCGGATATCGCCATACTTGCTCTGCGCCGATATAAGCTCGAACTGAAGCCGCTCCCGCTGGGCCCGGGCGCTTTCAAGCTCGCGGTTCGCCGGAGCGACCATGAAAATGTATAGCAACGCGACGATAAACAAAGCGACCATCGCGAACGCAACCGTGACTAGTTCCGCCTGCCCCCACATTCCACCATAAACTTTACGGGGGCGATTGACCGGGACGATATCAATACGCGGTTCTTTGTCGATCACTATCGTCTCGTCGGCGGTGAGAAGTACGGTGCGGTTCACTTCTTCGACAACTACAGCATCGTCACGAGTTTGGCCGTAATCATTTACGACGATCTCGGTCTCATTCTCTTCGGGGATATTGGTCTGGTCGAGAGGTTTTTCGTCCATACTACTGGGCACCTCCCTGATTCGTCTGTGCAATATCACTTGCCGGGACCGGTGCGTAGCCGTAAGCAGGTGTGTATATCAAATGGAGCGTGTATTCGGTGTATGTCAGCCGTTCGTTCTGCTGGCGGTCCTGCCCGCGAAGCTCGGCCTGAAACAGACCCGAATTGTTCATTCGCGCGATCATTGTCATGACCGACTGATAGTCACGACTGAGAACGTCAAAATCGAGTTCCGCCTTGATACGGTCCCCGTCCTTGTAAATGTTTTCAACCGCGATTCGCGATGCGCTCACGCTGCCGGGCAGGACAGCTTCCAGATCCGCGAACAAGCGCGACCACCCAAAAGTCTTGTTTGCGACAAGTTTGTGCGAGGCAATTAGTAAATTCTGCTGTTCGGGGGTGAGCTGTTTCTTTACCTCTTCGCCCTTTCCTTTCAAAGCGTTGATTTCCTCTTCCTTTTGCTTGATCTCGCTGCGCGCAAGTTCAGTCTCGGTAGCAGCCTTCTTGAGCTGTGAAAAACACAACAAACCGCCGGACACAGCCACCGCAAGCAGCAAAAGCGAGATCAGGTACGGCGTGGTTCGATTTCGAAACGGCCGGCTAGCTAGATTGAGTTTGGTGATCACTGGTCGTAATGCTTTGAAAAACTAATTTTGCGGTCGAATTCAAGGGCGCGCGAAAAAGCTAAGCTTAGCACGAAACGAATTCCCTGTCTTTCACGGGATATGGGATGCAAAAGTTGCAAAAAGAGTTACTCGCGACGTGACGGCAGCGAGCGCTTTAGCTCGTCCTCGGTGAGGTCGTGATAAGCGCAGACGCGGTTGCGTCCTTCGCGTTTTGCTCGATACAGGGCAGAATCCGCCATCTCGACCAGCTCGATCGGATCAGTGGAGTCGTGCGGAAAGGCCGAGATGCCGATACTGATCGTCACGTGATGCTTCGACCCCGGCTGTCCCGTCTTCACCACGCTGAATTCCTGTAATTCGATGACTGACCTTATCCGTTCAGCCGCGATCATTGCCTGAATAACTTCGGCATCAAGCAGGAACGCCGCAAATTCCTCACCCCCGAAACGGGCGGCGGCATCACCGCTGCGCATGATCTCGATGATCGAGCCCCCTATCTCTTCGAGTGTTTTGCTTCCCGTCAGATGGCCGTGCTTGTCATTCACGTTCTTGAAATGATCGACGTCCATCATCAGGACGCAAAATGTTCGACCTTCGGCTTTTGCACGCGCCGCTTCTCGACGAAGCTCGGAAAAAAATGAACGACTGGACAGCAGGCCCGTCAGGTCATCGTGCGAGATAAGGCGGTGAATCTGACGCTGGTATTCGCGATCGATCTCATCGAGAAGGTCAAAGCGTAAAATCTGTTCGCCGATCGTGATCTTGTCTCCGTTTTGGAGAACCTCGCGTGAAACTCTTTGGCCGTTTACGAGAATCCCACTTCTCGAACCAAAGTCGGTGAGCACATACTCAACGGCGTTTGTTTCTTCATTCACGATCTTATTGATCTTGGCATGGCGGCGTGAAACCTTTGTGTCGTTGACGCGAACGTCCGCTTCGAGGGCCCGGCCGAGAATAACCTCTTCGCGCTCCAACGGGATCGGCACAGCGATCAGCTCCCCGCTTAGAAAAACAAGCGCAGGGCGGAGATCACGTTTCAGTCTTTCGGGTTTCATCATACGGGACGGGTGAATGCGGATGTGAGGCGTGGGACTCCTGATATAGGATAGCCTAACCGCGCCCTAAATTTCCAGAAGTTTTTGGCTACCCCCCGGACGCATGAAAAGTACAGATGAATGGACGCATTTCCTGTATTTCATGATTCGCGCATAACATTAAAGAACTTGAGGATCCTCATAATAAAACTGGGCGCCATCGGCGATATCATCCATACTCTGCCGGCACTTGCTGCGATCAGAGCAAATTTTCCCGCCGCCGAGGTCTCGTGGGTCGCTGAACAACGGTCGGCTGAGATACTTCGCGGCAATCGACTTCTCGACAATTTGATCGAGGTGGATACGAAATCACTTCGCGGCGGCAAAGTCATTGAGAAAATGCTGATCGAGGGCGCGAAGCAGGTCAAGAACCTTCGCAAATACGATTTCGACATTGCGATAGATTTTCAGGGGCTCTTGAAATCGGGAGTGATCGGAAAACTCTCGGGGGCGAAAACTCGCTGGGGATTCGCTCGAGCAGATTTGCGAGAGCCCGCGGCCCGGGTCTTTTATACTGACACGGTAAAGATCGAAGCTCGGACGCACGTGATCCTCCGTAACCTGGCCCTCGCGAACAAGGCCCTTGATTCCGAATCAAGTGGCGAGAAAATAACCTTTCCCGTTTTTACGGCGGACGAGCACGCCCTTGAGGCGGAGGCGATCGCGCGGCGCGTTGGTGCGGATTTCGCGATTCTCAATCCGGCCGGTGGTTGGGTAACGAAGCTTTGGCATGCTCAGAAATACGGTCGATTGGCGGACATGATCTGGGATGAGTTTGGGCTGGAGTCGATCGTCGTAACCGGGCCTACTGAAGCTGCTCTCGCATCGGAGGTTTTGCGGGCGAGCCGCTCGGGCAAAACGATCACAGCCGAACCGAGTCTGAAAGGCCTATACGAGCTCGCGAAACGTGCCCGCGTTTACGTCGGCGGCGACACAGGACCGACCCACCTTGCGATCGCGGCGGGCGCTCCGATCGTGGGAATGTTCGGACCCACCGAATGGTGGCGAAACGGCAGTTTGGATGCCGATGATATTTGCGTCGAGCGCATCGACATCGGCTGTCGCATAGATTGTCATCGCCGAACATGTTCGAACTGGATCTGCATGGACATCGCCCCCGAAACCGTCCTTGAAGCTGTTCGAACGAGGCTCGGGATGCGTGCACCGGCAACACTCGGATGACGAACTTTTTTCCGTAGCGCTCTTCGATTTGAGATATAATCGGGGAAACAAGCGAAGCTGCCGGCGGATGCCTCACAAACATTCCTTGTTGTCTTTATATGAAAGTTTTTGGAGTAAAAATACTCACCTTGGTCGGGTTTATCGGTATCTTCTCGATCGTTCTATGTGGACAGTCCAACGGAAGGACAGTGGTGAAAACGCTGCCTTTTATTGACGGGGAAAATCTCACATACGAGGGCAAGATCAGCAAGATCATCCGGGGTATTGCGATCGCCGATTTAAGCTTTACGCTTCAGAAAGACCCGAACGGCGAAGATTATATCGTCAAAGCTGAAGCAAGATCGAAAGGGACACTGCTAAAGATTTTTCGCTTTAGCTTTCTGCAGGAGTTGGAGAGCAGCATCGACGCGGACAATTTCCGGGCGACCCGTACCGTCAAGCACGACGTTCAAAAGGATAGAGTCCGCAACAGCGAGACGATATTCGATTATCGCGAGCGTCGGGTCACGTATGTCGAGACCGACCCGAACGAACCGATGCGTCCGCCGCGCCGAATTGCTTCCAGGATCGATGATGTGAGCCATGACCTGATCTCCGGCCTCTACAGTTTGCGGCTTTTGCCGCTCGCCGTGGGAAAATCGTTCCGCATGACGGTTAGTGATTCCGGGCTCGTTTACGATATTCCGGTCCGCGTCACAGCACGCGAACTGCAGAAATCGATCTTTGGACGGAAATGGTGTTTTCGGATCGAACCGCAGGTCTTTGGCCCGAATCGTTTGATCGAGCGCGAAGGCGATATGACGATCTGGATAACTGACGACGCTCGCCGGTTACCCGTCCGATCCGTCGTAAACTCGCCGTACGGGAAGATCGACATCCGTTTGAAAAGCGCGAAGCGCCTTCGGTAGCGCTGACTTCCCGCACCTACAAAAACAAACCACAGCTTGTAACTCGCCGCTAAAGCCATCATAATTTCGTTTTATTTCAGGCTCTATTTTATAAGAGTGGGGCTTTCGGTCGTCCGTACCGCGCGAATCGGTTTTGTTGAATGAGTAAAGGTTTGAAGAAAAAGAGTAAGTTAGTTCCGGAAACGGAGTTTATCGAGTTTATACCGGTCGACGAGTTGTCGTCTTCGTCCGAATTTGTAAGTTCGGCGGCCGAGGCACCGAAAACCGTCGCCGGCGACACTGCTGCGCCGTCAAGCAAGCTTGAGCAAATGCAGCCTGTATTTCGCGAGCTCGCCGAGCCGAAACTGCCCGAACTTGCCCGCGAAAATCGTGCGCGCCTTCAGATGCAGTCGCCAAATCGTCTTTTTTTCTATTGGTCGATGGGGTCCAATCCATTTCATAAGCTGAACAAAGCACTGGGCGCTCAAACAGCAAGCTATTCACTTGTGCTAAAGCTGGTTGACCTCAGACGGGATCTGGAAGAGATCCACGCTATCGACGCCGAAGGTTCATGGTGGTTTGATGTCGAAGCGGACCGCGAGTATCGCGCCGAGATCGGGTTCTACGCCCCGAACCGGCCTTATGTGCGAGCGCTGTTCTCCAACACGGTCGAGACCCCACGCAAGAGCCCGAGCCCGCGTGTCGATACCGAGGCGGATTGGTCGATATCGGCGGATCGTTTTGCTCGCGTGCTGGAAGTAGCCGGATTTACCGAAGACGCATTTGATGTCGCCCTCGCGGGTGATGATCTCGAAACTGCGGAGACCGCGACACACGCCGCGTTCACGCAACTTGTCGGTGAGCCTGACTTTGATTTCGAGGGCATAGCGGCCGATGAGATCAGGAACGTACTGTTGCTGCTCGCGTCGGGTGTGACCCTCGAGGCCCTCCGATGGAAGATCAGTCCGTCGCTTTTTGCGATCCTGCAGGAACGTGCCGACTCGCTGAGTGCCGAAAACGCTCTTGGCGTTTTGAAGGAACGGTTTGATATCGAGGCAGAAGAAATCGTCCGGGAAGAATTCGATCCGGCGGTGTTTGGCGCAAGCGTGATAAATTTTCCGAAGCGTTTGAAGACGCGTCGCACGCTCCCGAAGTTGCAACCCGTTAGCTCGTCGACACAGACGGGTCGGCTTTGAGATTCGTACAGGCGTTCTTACCCCAAGCGGATGCGGGACGTCATCTGTTAAGCAACATGCAAATCCGTCATCCGCAATCCGCAATCCGCATTTGAACGATGCCTACCGGTTTCTTTAGCCTCATTCTTCACGCTCACCTGCCTTTTGTTCGGCATCCCGAATACCCTGAATTTCTTGAAGAAGATTGGCTTTACGAGGCGATCACCGAAGTATATCTTCCGCTCATTTTTATTTTCCAGAGTTTGCACGAAGCGGGCGTGAAGCCGAGATTGGCGATGAATGTTTCGCCACCGCTTTGCGAGATGCTATCGGACGAGCTTCTCCAGGAGCGTTACACACGGCATCTCGAGAATCTGCTCGAGCTTGCCGACAAAGAGGTCCATCGTACCCGGAACGAAGCGATCGAGTATCAAGAGGTAGCGAAGATGTATGCCGAAGGGCTGCGCGCATCGCTCGGTCTTTGGAACGATCGCTATAAGCGCGATCTCGTTGCAGCATTTCGAGAGCTCCAGGACATAGGAGCGATCGAGATCATCACCTGCGGCGCGACTCACGGCTTCCTCCCGCTGATCTCGACCCACGAGGCCCGCCGTGCACAGATCGTGGTCGCGGTTAACAACTATCGAAAACATTTCGGACGGCAGCCGCGCGGCATCTGGCTCCCTGAATGCGCGTACGAGCCAGGCGTTGAAGTTCTCTTAAAAGATGCCGGGATCGAATATTTCGTTTCAGATACGCATGCCATCCTTTACGGCGATCCGCGGCCGCGGTACGGCGTACACGCCCCTGTTTTTTGTCCGAACGGTGTCGCGGTGTTTGCGCGGGACGTCGAGACTAGTCGGCAGGTATGGAGTGCGGAGATCGGGTATCCGGGGAGCGATGTCTACCGTGAATTTTATCGAGACGTCGGCTGGGATCTGCCGATCGACTACCTAAAGCCGCACCTGCACGAGGACGGCAATCGTCGGCACCTGGGTCTGAAATATCACCGCATTACCGGCCGAAATGTTCCGCAGCAGAACAAAGCGCCTTACCTTCCCCTGCTCGCTCGCGAGAAAGCCGCCGAGAACGCATCGCACTTTATTGGGGAGCGGATCAAGCAGGCACACAAACTCCGCTCGACATTCGAGGGCCATCCGCCGCTGGTCGTGTCACCGTACGATGCCGAGCTGTTTGGCCATTGGTGGTTCGAGGGGCCGCAATTCATCGACTTCTTTTTCCGAAAGCTGCACTACGACCAGTCGGAGATAGCCGCGGTCACGCCGGGCGACTTTTTAGACTCCGGATTGCCGATACAGCGTCAACAGCCAACCGCATCCTCGTGGGGCGAGAACGGTTATTACAAGGTCTGGCTGAACGAACAAAACTCGTGGATGTATCCGTACCAGCACGA
>JBBKXD010000192.1:0-18871 GCA_037969295.1 Pyrinomonadaceae bacterium
ATTTCTCCATCGGCATAGGTCACGCCGTTGTTGCCGATGATAGTTTCCTTAACCTTTTCCCACGTGATGATGTCGTTACTGGTCGCATCGATAAAGTCGCGGAAGTCGTCTTCGGTAAGGGTACGGTTGAACTCCAGACGGGGAATGGGCGAAATGTATCCACAATGATGACCGTGTGTAATGTCGGCGTTCTCACCGAATTTCAAATGTGGGCCGAGGATGCTTTGCCCCATCCAGATGAGATTGTCCGCCTTGTTTCTTAAGACCGCTATCGGATACTCGTCATCGTCGATGAATAGAAGACGATCCATCCCGTTCTTGCTCGCGAAATAAAGAGCCGCATTTCTCTTTTTCGCATAACCTTCACCAAAGAGAAGATCGCCTTCTGCTTCATCGATAACTCCTTTGCGGATCAACGTCCGACGCTCATCGTCTAAAGCCTCGCGGCCGTAAAAATTGATCGACTCGACCATCTCCCTCAATTCCGCCGGGATGTTCTTGTAGTCGCTTGGTTCGGTGTTGGAGTAGCTAACGTCGTAAACGACGAATAGATGTAAGCGGACGCTCTTATCGTCGATCAAGCCGTGCTCAAGCCAGTTGTTGACATACGAGCGAAGCACATTTTGAAAGTGCTTGCGTCCGGTGACGAATGCGATGCCGACGTGTTTGGGCATATTGGCTGACATTGTAACATTCAATATTAAATGGAAGCGCGGGTGTTTCTTGTGGACGACTTTGCGGCGGTGACGGAGTGCTTCGCATCACGACATGGCGGATTAGGGTGTATCCTATCTCCACATGTTGTTGCGAACCAGTAGGCGTTTCCGCGAGTCGAACCTATAGGGCTGAGGTCGACGTAAGAGGAGAGTTCATGAGAGAAAAACAAGATATTGGGAAAATAATTTCAACCTTTACGGCTAAAGCGGCATTACTTACAGTGACATTGCTTTTGATCGGGACGACCGCGTTCGGGCAGGATACGATGTCCACGCCAACCCCGATGCCGATGGCGACACCGATGCCGACGCCGATGCCGAAACCGACGCCGTTGCCGAAACCGACGCCGTTGGCTCCGTTTGTGACGGAGCTGAAAGGGATCTCGGTCGGAATGACGAGCGACGAAGTAAAAGACAAGCTGGGAAAGCCCGATACGGGAGACAAAACCGGAATGTATTATTCGTTCTCAAAGAACGAATCAGCACAGATCGGACTCGATGCACAGGGAAAGGTTCGCACCGTGGCTCTGAGCTATTCAAATGGGGCTGCCGACGTTCCGAAATTTGAGGACATCTTCGGCCCCGATGTAAAGGTGGTGACGAAAAAGGACGGCGGCATTTATAAGATGATTCGTTATCGGGCAGCGGGTTATTGGGTTGCGTATAGTCGAATAATGTCGAACAAGAAACCATTGACGACGATAACGATGCGGAAGCTACGAAAATAGCAGGCACCTGGTTACCTCGCGCACGTCAGGTACTACACCGCTAACTCCAAAAATTTGAAAAAAAAAGGGCGCGCATGGCAAGCCACACGCGCCCAAAGGCTAGAGTCTCAACGCAGTCTATGCGGAAGCCCCAATAGTCTTGTCAGCGGTACTGAAAAGTACGTCGCCACGAAGGACCATCGGTTCATTGGGCAGATGCGTCGCCAGATTCTGTTTGATCCAGCCCGTCGCAGTTTCTGCCGCTTTATCGGCTTCAGCCTTGCTGTTGAACATGCTGATCGCCCCGAGGTCGCCATCCTCAAACTTGGTCGCATAATAATTCACGAAGCCAGGAAGTTTCTGTAGGGTCGGAAACAATTCCTCCCGCACTTTCTTGATAACTTCGTCATGCGACTTAACATTTGAGAACTTTCTAATACTTAAAAACATTTACACTCCTTATTAATTTTGTAGGGCGTCCTGCGCCGGACGCCCGGGTTTACGATTTCTTTATGGGATTGTCGGAAGCCGGGATCGTTAAAAGTTAAAAGAAGCGAACGAGGTACTCAGCGGCGCTAAAGCCAAGAGGCGATGTGTATATCACGCGTTGACCGCGTTCGAACCGGATCATTCTTGTGTTCCGACATTAATGAGTATGACACAACCTCATCACTAATGCAAATCGGTGGCGACGATAACCCGCGTAGATGCCATAATTAGGGGTATCGATCGCGAAAATGGACGAGCTTTCAAGTAACGAACCGGGGAGGGTTAGAATCGTCCGCACGGGGCAGGGTGCTCACTTAGGTTGTTCCGATTCCCCGAAAACGATCCAGCAAATCCACATCCTCAAGGGCGAACTGATTCCTGTTTACGGTGGCGAAAATTATCGTGCAATAATAATGTAACAACCAGATCGATTCGAGTTCAAAGAACCGGATTTGGGGAATTCAGCGCCGAACTGTTGGCGATGATCCACGGTCCGCTGCCAAATTGATATGGAACAATTCTTAGCGACCGAGACACTCATCATCGAGCTGCTGCTGATCGTTTCCCTCGTCGCGCTTGCGGTCAGGCGTCTGAGGATTCCGTACACCGTGGCGCTTGTCGTCGTCGGATTGCTGATCACCTTTCAGCAGCCGATTGAGATCGAGCTCACCCCTGGCCTTATCCTTTCGATATTTATCCCGCCGCTCGTTTTTGAAGCAGCCTTTCATCTCGAGTTTAAGAGCTTGCGGCAAAACTGGCGTCCGATCGTCGGGCTCGCTATTCCGGGCGTCCTGTTCACGACGGTTGTCGTCGGCGTGTTGGTTTCGTGGGGTGTCGGAATTTCATTGTCGAGTGGTTTGGTTTTCGGAGCCCTCATCGCTGCCACCGATCCGGTGGCAGTTGTTTCGCTGTTCAAAGCCCTCGGCGCACCAAAACGGCTTACGACGCTTGTTGAGAGCGAGAGCCTCTTTAACGACGGAACGGCGATCGTAGTTTTCAAACTGCTGGTCGTCGTGGCCGTTGCCTCCGCTGCTTCGGTCACTGGCGACGCTGGTGAATCGTTCGACGTTCTTACAGCCACGGTCGATTTCATTCGCGTTTCGGCCGGTGGGTTGCTCGTCGGCGTTGGCCTGGGATGGATTATCGCGCAGGTCATCGCCCGCGTGGATGACTATCTTATCGAGACAATGCTGACGACGGTCCTCGCTTTTGGCACATACCTCGTCGCCGAAAGATTTCACGTTTCGGGCGTGCTCGCGGTTGTCGCGGCAGGAATCGTGACGGGAAACATCGGTTTGAAAGGGATGTCGCCGACGACGCGTATCGTCCTCTTCAACTTCTGGGAATTTCTGGCGTTTGTCGCGAACTCGCTCGTCTTCCTGTTGATCGGCCTGGACGTGAACCTCCGGGAGATAGGCGCGAATCTTGTCCCGATCCTCATTGCCTTGGGAGCTGTTTTGCTAAGTCGGGCCGTGGTCGTCTATGGCCTTACCGCCTTAACGAACTTTCGGATGGCAGATAAGCTTCCGCTTTCGTATCGGCACGTGCTGTTCTGGGGAGGACTGCGCGGCGCAATAAGTCTCGCCCTCGCGCTCAGTCTGCCAAGTGCCCTTGCGGATCGCGATCTCCTGCGCGTAATGACGTTCGGGGTCGTTTTGTTCACCCTCTTGGCTCAGGGAACGACGATGCAGTTTCTGATGCGGCGGCTCGGCATCGGGGTGGCGCCGGAGCTTGAACTCGAATACGAACGACGCCACGGCCGCTTGATCGCCGCCCAAGCCGCCTTTCGCCGAGTCGAAGAGATGTTTGGTAATAATTTGGTTTCGCTCACGATATGGCAGAAGTATGAACCGGAACTGCAAAAGCAGGTTGAGGATGCTCTTGCACAACAGAACGCATTGCTAAAGGAACATCCAGAGCTGCAGCGCGAGGAGCACGAAGACGCCCGCCGCGAAGGGCTGAACGCCCAACGCGCCGCTCTAACGGGAATGCTCAGCAGCGGTTTTATCTCTGACGCGGTTTACGAAGAACTTGTAACCGAAGTAGATCACGCCCTCGAAAGGATCGCCACGGGACTGGAGCCGGTGAATGACTGACAAGGACCAAAAGGAAAAAGAATAAATAATCGGGCCCGCGTCAGGATACACAGGCACAAAGTCGCGACCGGAGCCGCGGCTGCACGCTCTCTCTTAGAAACTCCAAAAATATGGAATGAAAATGGTTGCGAGGATCCAAAATATCAAATTAAGCGGAGTTCCCACGCGCAGAAAATCCGCAAATCTGTATCGTCCCGGCCCGTAGATCAAAGTATTCGTTTGATAGCCGACCGGGGTCATAAAACTTGCCGAGGCGGCAAACATTACGGCAACCAAAAAGGGGCGAGGGCTTACATTAAGGGTGTTTGCCGTGGCGATCGCGATCGGTGTCAAAAGCGCGGCAGTCGCGTTGTTTGACATCATTTCGGTGAAAACAAAAGTCATCAAATAAAATGCAGACAGAAGAGCGACCAGTCCGCCCCAACTGCTCACGACAGAAATAATTGTCGATGAGATCAATGGAGCCGCTCCGCTATTCTCCATCGCGGCTTCGAGGGTTAACACTCCCGCGAGCAGGAAGATGATCCGCCACTCGATCGCCTGATACACCTCTTCCATTTTTATGCAGCCGACCAGTATGAGGAGTATTGCTCCGATCACCGAGCTGACAACGATCGGAGCTATCCCGAGCGTTGCGGTTACGATCACACCGGCGACGATCATGAGTGCAGGAATAAGCCTGCTTCTGCGGTACACGACCTGGTCGGAGTCTGAGATGATGACGAAGGACGGATCCTGCCGGAGCTGGTTGATCCGCTCAGATTTGACCTCTAAGAGTAGCGTATCGCCGGCGCTCAATTTGGTGTCGGCGATCTTATCGCGCATCAACTTACCCCGATGCCGGAGGGCTAAAACGATCGCCCCGAACGTCTCTCGAAATTGTAATTCCGCCAGCGATTTGCCGACCAGACGGGAATTAAATACGACTACGACTTCGACTAACTTTGCGTCGGTTGTTTCGACGTCAGAGTCGTGCCATTTAAACTGCGACTTGAATAAAACGCCGGTTCGCTCCTGAAGCTTATTAAACTTTTCAAGGTCACAGCGGACGCGCAGAACATCACCCTCCCGCAAGACAAAATCGGGCGAGGGCACCGAGATCACTTCGTCTCCGCGCTGAATATCAATGATCGCGAGATCAAGTTCTCTTACGATCGGCGCGTCTTTGATCGAGTGGCCGACCGACGGAGCATTCTCTAACAGAACAACCTCAGTTATATATTCCTGCAGGTCAAACGATTCGATCAGGTCTCCTTCATGGCGGCGGTCAGGGATCAATCGTATCCCGATTAAGAGCATGTAGATCATACCGACCGTGAACATGATCAATCCGAGCGGCGCGATCTCAAACATCGAGAACGCCGGCTGTCCTCGTTCTTCAGCGATCGAGCTGACAAGAATGTTGGTCGACGTTCCGATCAGTGTGCAGACACCGCCGAACATCGAAGCAAATGACATCGGCATCAGCAGCTTTGAGGCGCTTGCTTTTATTTCGCGAGCGACACCGAGAAGGATCGGAATGAAAACCGCAACGACCGGAGTGTTGTTGATAAACGCCGAGAAAAACGCGACCGAGACCATGACCGTGATCAAACCGAGCCAATAGTTCTTCTTAAAGACGATCGTCGTCAGCTTGGCCAGATAGCTAACCGCTCCCGTTTTGAAGAGCCCAGCGCTCAGGACAAACATCGCCGCGACAGTGACGGTTGCCTTATTACTAAACCCGGCGATCGCTTCGTCCGATTTGATAATGCCAAGGCTCAGCAACGAAGCCATTATGAGCAAAGCTACCAGGTCAACCGAAAGTTTTTCGGTTGCGAATAGAATGACGGCGCCGATAGCGACGGCGAAAACCAGTATGATCTCAATGTTCACAATAAAGTCCTCGTTTACTCGTCAGATTTTTTCATTTGCGAAACGTCCCGCGGTTTCCCGGGCGTTTCGTCGAAATACATATTTACGGCGGCGGTGTTGATTCTCACCTTTAGCCAGTCACCCATTGTCTTGCGATCCTTGTCACGGATAACTTTGTTCGATCGAATTAGGGCGATCCAGATCTTGCGGGGTTCGGCCCCTCCAAAATCTGCGGCGGGCTGGATAACACCCGACTCTATCTCCGGATATTGTACCTTGAGTTCTGAAAGGATTTGTTGGCCCTGCTTTTCGGCGGCACTGGCGGCATCAACCTGATTCTGCAACTCCCGTATCTCCTTTTCCTTTTCATTTAACACGGCGGTTAACTGATCCGCTTGGTTTGTGGTGTCGGAGTTCTTGGTGTCCTTGAGATATGCGAAGCCCTGAAGTATCTGAAGCGTTGCGCTATCAAGTTTGTATTTGGATAGCTTGCTTCTCAACGCATCGATCTCCGCTTCGTCAATAAACTCACCGCCATATGTGAGTGTGATCTGGTGCTTTTTCGGATCGATGTTTTTCTTGAGGAGGTAGTCGTTTGGAAACACCGCCTCGTTATCAACAAACTGATTGGCCCGATGGCGAAAACGATTTTGCTGAACAATGTCATAACCGAAATAAATGCTCGGCAGCAGTGTGATTAGCACGACGCCCCAGACGATCCGCTTCGCCATCACTTCGTCTCTTTCCTCGGGCAAGTGCTTATAGGGGAATTTCAGAAAGCGGGCGGTGACAAGTGTGGCGAGGGCTATAAAAACGGTGTTGATTACAAACAAATACATCGCACCGCCAAAAAAAGTGAAGTTCCAGTTGGCGAGACCGAATCCCGCGGTGCAAAGCGGAGGCATCAGAGCCGTGGCGATTGCAACGCCTGGGATCACATTTGCTTTCTTCTTGCTCGTCACGGCGAGGATGCCGGCAAACCCACCGAAGAGCGCGATCAATACGTCGTAGATGTTCGGTGATGTCCGGGCGAGGATCTCGGACGAAGCATCGGTAAGAGGCGTAAGCGAGAAAAAAACTGTCGAGGTGGCCAGACCGACAACCGCCGCGAATGCGTAGCTGAACAGGGCCTTTCGAAGTAGGGCGAGATCGTTGATCGCCATCCCCATTCCGAGCCCTATAATCGGCCCCATAAGCGGAGACACGAGCATTGCACCGATCACGACGGCCGTCGAGTTAACATTCAGGCCGAGCGAGGCAATGAAGATCGCAAAGACGAGGATCCAGAGATTAGTACCCTTGAATTCAACGCCGCTATCGACATTCTCAATAACCTTTTCGACCTCTTCGCGTTCACTGCCGAGCCGAAAATAATTGAGTATGTTGTCCATACCAGTTCGTACTAAGGAAAAATGCCCAGTTCTCCGTAAGAAACGGCGATCTTATTTATCGCGCTCACGAATGCGGCTGTTCTGAGATCGCCGATCTCCGGACCCGCTTTCCATATTTCACGGATCTCGTTGTAAGAGGTGCTCATCGTTTCCTCGAGCCCTGAATTTACGAGATCTATCTCGTCGGCGCCGCGGACGATCACGCTTCGCTGCAGGTCCGAGATCGACTTGCCGGTTATATCTTCGACGGCGGCTACGACGGCCCCGAACGAAGCCTGATCAAAACGTTTTCCGATTCGTCCAAACCGCACGTGCGAGAGATTCTTCAGCCATTCAAAAAACGATACGGTTACGCCGCCGGCATTGGCGTAGATGTCCGGGAGGATTAGAACGCCCTTCTGCAGCAAGATCGCTTCGGCCTCGGCGGTTGTCGGGCCGTTGGCTCCTTCGGCGATTATCCGGGCCTTGATCCGCGGCGCGTTCTCGGCCGTTATCTGATTTTCAAGAGCGGCTGGAATAAGGATATCGCAATCGATCTCCAGTCCATCGGCGCGATTCTTCAGATTCGTCGCACCGGGATAATCGAGGATCGAACCGGTTTCTTTCCGGTGCCGCATGAGATCCTGGATCTCGATGCCGCTCGCGTTGTGGATCGAGCCCTCGTATTCTGCGATACCGACGATCACGCAGCCGCCCGTCTGGCAGAAAAGCGCCGCATGGTAACCGACATTCCCGAGTCCCTGAACGACAATCCTCTTGCCTTCGATGCCGGCCGTGAGACCAAGATCTTTCATATCATCGGCGCGTGCGCAGGCTTCGCGAAGAGCGAAAAAGACACCGCGTCCGGTCGCCTCCAGACGTCCGCGAATTCCGCCCTGTGAAACCGATTTTCCGGTCACGCAGCCGAGTGCATCGAGCTCGCCCGGGTGAAACGCCGCATAGGTGTCGGCGATCCACGCCATTTCGCGGGCACCCGTACCGTAGTCCGGCGCAGGGACATCAATACCCGGGCCGATAAAATTCTTTCGAACAAGTTCGTGCGTGTACCGTCGGGTAATATTTTCAAGCTCGCCAACCGTATATTTTGTCGGGTCGATGCGGATCGCCCCCTTGGCTCCGCCGAAAGGTACATCGACAACGGCGCATTTATAGGTCATCAATGCCGCCAGCGCGGCGACCTCGTCTTCGTTCGCGTCTTCCGAGAAACGGATGCCGCCCTTTGTCGGCAGCTTGTGGTGGCTGTGTTCCGCACGCCATCCGTCGATGACCTCGTAGCCACGCGTCGTGCGGACAGGGAAACGAAAATGATACATGCTGTTGCATGTCTTGATCTGCTTCAACAGATCTTCGGGATGCTGGGTCAGAAGAGCCGCGCGGTCAAAATATGTTGAAACATTTAGAAGAAAACTGGCTTGTGAATGTTCTTTTTTCATACGAAGAGAACTCATCGGTATTACTCCTCAAAACAGGAAATAGAGCGCCGCGAGAACCAAGAGCAATAGATCGACCCTGCAATTCCTATCATCACAGCCTTTTTCCGATCTCTCGCGGAAATCAGAGACGCATGCACCGGTCTGGCCGCCACCCCAGGAAAAATTGTCGTTTCGAGATTACCCACACCGCTCGTCTCGCCAATTTCGAATAAAGGACGCTTCGAAGAGCATCGCGCATCTCGGACATATTCTGAAATCGATCTTCCGGATCTTTGCTGAGGGAGCGTTCAACGATCGCGGCGGATCAGATGAAGGCGTGTCGATCGGGAAAGCCCACGATCACCACCTTCGAATTCACACTTTCGAATAACGTGCATTGATAAGACTAAGCGAGAACGAGGCATCTATCAAAAGTGACCTTCAATTTGCGCTGGTAATTTTCCGTCGCGATCATCCGTTAGGCGGATGGAATTGTCAGTTGCAGATCGGCGAATCCAGGCGCAGCTCCGCCCGCCCGCTGATGGGAAGCGTGCGGGTGCGAGTCGCAAGGCTCCGACGTTCTGCCCGACGATTTAGCCTGCGATCTACCTACATTAATCAGCCTGGGACGCGTCGGAACTTGAACGAAACAGCATTACATACGCTCCGCCAAGGATCGCTCCAAAGATGAGGTGGCCGACCAGGCTCGCCATGGCGATCATTCGCATCGGGGCCATCATTAGCGGTGCGAACATAGGCATGCCGAGCATCATTGGCATGAGGATCAATCCGCCAAGTATCCACCATAAAAATCCATAGGCCGTCCCGAGTCCGATACCCGATCCAAAACTGTGAGCGCGGCCGCCCAGCACTCCGCCAAAGATCGCGCCGATCACGACACTATTAAAAAGATGATAGAGCCAGCCGACGACCAGGCTTGTCGAGCCAACGACCATCGCAACCATCCCCATCATCGGCATCGAGCCACCGTCGGGTGTCGGAGCCGACATCATTGTCATCATCATTCCGAAAACCACACCGGCGATAACGCCGCCAACCACCCCTGCCACTATTCTTGATTTCATCTAGTCCTCCTTTAATAGAAAATTACCGGGATAACCGGTATATGCCGGCCAGTGTCTATCCGCACAGCCGGCAGAAAAATGCGAGGTGAAATTCCACCGTGCTCTGGAACTTGTTGTTCCAAGAATATCATTCTTCCAACCCACAGAGGTGCGGACTCCCTTTATAGAAAATGGGCGTTTTGATCGAGAATATTCCCTAGTGAAAAAAAGTTCCGCTGTTCGGAATAAATTAGAATGAGAAGCCAATCGTATTATCAGATATCGGAGATCTGAGTTCGTTAACTAATGCTTGGAATAAAGTGGCTCGAAAATAGAGAGGACAAATGGCGGAACTTTGAATCCGAAGCCATGCCGTTTCTTCCTGACCTTTTCCGGACGGCTATGTGGCTGGCGCGCAACCGCGACGAGGCGGAAGATCTTGTTCAGGAGACCATGTTTCAGGCGATGAGATCCTTTCACTCGTATCAGATGGGGACGAACTGCAAGGCCTGGCTGACGCGGATCCTGTACGTGCAAAATGTCCGTCGGCTTAGAAAGATGCTGAAATTGAAACTGGTCCAAGACGTGGATGATGAGATCGCGCACACGATTCCCTTTGAGCCGCAGATACCCAGCGAGATCTCGGACGAGGAGGTCATTGCCGCGATCGGGCGTCTCCCGGAAATTTACCGGATTGTATTGGTTTTAGCCGATATCGAAGAACTCTCTTACAAGGAGATCTCGTCGATAGTGGATATTCCGATGGGAACTGTTATGTCGCGGCTATCGCGCGGCCGTAGGGTGTTGAGGATCGAACTGGCGGATTACGCGAGCAGACATGGATTTGGAGATCAGGAGAAGGCCGCGGCCCGATAGAGAGGTAGATATTAATGAAGTGCCGGGAATTTCGAGAAATCTCAGAATCGTACCTTAGTGACGAGCTGTTGGTGGAAACCCATCATCAGGTAAATCATCACCTCGAACACTGTTCGGAGTGCCGAACAGACTTTGCATCGCGCCGTGCGCTGCGCAGACGCGTGTCGTCGGCCGCGGTGAACGCTGCGGAGTTTCAGATCGATCCTTCTTTCGCCACGGGATTGAAAAGTCGTCTGAGGGAAGACGCACTTGGTGCCGGCTTCTGGACAAAATTTTCGACAGGCCGGCGAGTTCTGATCCCGATTGTTGCATCTCTACTGATCGCTTTCGGATTTGGCTCGTATTACTTAAACAGCAGCGGCGTCGACGGGATTACCGTGAAAGACACGGTATCGAATGGATTGGCTGAGCTGGCGCACTTTGCTTCTGGAAACCACAAGGACTGCGCATTGGAAAAGCTCGCAAGGTGGGAACGCATGTCGGAGACGGACTATCCGGAAAAGGCAGCCTATAGTGAGAAGATACTAGCTCCGCTAAAGGAAAAATATTCCGATTCGATAGAGATGTTGAGCGTTCATGACTGTGAATTCCGGGGAAAAGAATTTACCCACGTCGTTATTAGAAACGGCCGCAACATAGTGTCAGTTTTTTTCGACAAGACTGATGAAGTTGCGGAATCGCGAGACGGCGTACCTAGCCCGATCACGAGCGAGATCGAAGATGGATTACAGGTCGCAAGCTTTGCTCAGGATAAAAGGGCCGTGTTCGTGGTATCCGATCTTTCCGAAACTGAAAATCTACATATGGCCCGGGTCCTCTCGCATTCATTCCGCCAAACGTCGTAGGATTCTTGAGCAGACGGCCGGGTCGCCCTTACGTGGTTCAGAGGGTCTGAGAAAATTGAATCTGTCTGAAGATGTTGTCCGCCGTGATCGGCATACCGTCGTAGTTCAGGACTGAAATTAGCTTTGATGCGTCGACTCCTAATTCGATCATCATCAGGCTGCGAAACTGCGCATCGCGGTTTTGTTCGATGACAAAGACACGATCGTGTGTATCGACGAAATCACGAAACGACTTTCCAAAAGGGAATGCACGGGCACGCATCGCGTCGAGCTGGATACCTTCATCGGCTAATAGCTCCAATGCCTCGATCGCTGCGTATGTGGAGGTTCCGAAAAAAATGACGCCATCTCGATTTTGGATTTTAGATTTTGGATTTTGGATTGGAAGTGACCCGGTCGCTGCCGCTACCGCTCCCGGTTCTGACTCGTGTCGCCCCGTCCCCGCGTCGCCATAGAACTCCGGCTGCGGCACGAGTTCCTTCGCCGTGTCCCACTTGCGGGCGAGACGATCCATATTGCGACGATAGACGTCGCCGTCCTCGGTGTAGACGGCGTACTCGTCACGCGATGAGCCACGGGTGACGTACGCTCCGCGCGTCGGATGAACGCCGGGAACGGTGCGGTACGGAATTCCGTCATCGTCGATGTCCAGATAGCGGCCAAATTTACCGCGAAACTGTTCAATGGCGCTGCCCGCGAACGCGTCGCCGTCGGTTTCGTTCTCCATCCCCTCGACGATATCGGCCTGTGCCGCACCGCCGACGCGTTCAAGATGTCTGGCTGTAAGGACCTTGCCGCGGTCGAATTTACGGGCGTCGTCCCAAACAAGAGGCTCGGTGATGTGATCGTTCATCCCGAGATCGAGATCCGTCATGACAATGACCGGGGTCTGCAGCCGTTCGGTCAGATCAAAGGCGTCGGCCGTCATCTCGAAACATTCTTTCGGAGATGCCGGGAACAGCAGCGGGTGTTTCGTATCGCCGTGCGATGCGTACGCCGCGAGTAAAATATCCGACTGCTGCGTTCGCGTCGGCATGCCGGTCGAGGGACCGGTTCGCTGAACGTCGATCAGAACGGTCGGCACCTCTGCAAAATAGCCGAGGCCGAGGAACTCGTTCATCAGAGAGATGCCCGGGCCGCTCGTCGCGGTGAACGCACGTGCGCCGTTCCAGCACGCGCCCATTACCATTCCGATCGCCGCGAGTTCGTCCTCGGCCTGTACGATCGCGTAATTGTTCATACCCGTCTCGGCGTCGACGCGATACTTTGCGGCATACTTGGCAAACGCATCGACAACCGATGTCGAAGGTGTGATCGGATACCACGCGGCGACGGTCGCTCCGGCGTAGATCGCACCGAGCGCGCACGCTGAATTGCCGCTGTAAAGAACCTTATCGCCGAGCAGGTCGCGCCGTTCGACACGGATATCTAAGGGACATTCGAAATTCTCGCTCGCGTATTTTATACCGATGTTGAGAGCTCGGATGTTTGGCTCGATCAATTTCTCCTTGCCGCGGAACTGTTCCCCGACAAGCTGCTCGAGCATTTCAAACTCGATCCCGAACAACGCGACAAGGGCTCCGATATAGACAATGTTCTTAAAAAGCTGGCGCTGGCGCGCGTCGGTATATTCGGCATTGCAAAGCGCCATTAGCGGGATGCCGATGTGCGTAATGTCGGTCCGATCGTATCCGGGCGCGAGAGGTTTCGACGAGTCGTAAAGGAAATAGCCGCCCACGCGAACATCGGCGTAATCCTTTTTCATCGATTGCGGATTGACCGCGATCATCAGATCGACGCCCTCGCGGCGGCCAAGATGCCCGCCTTCCGAAATACGCACTTCGTACCACGTCGGCAGTCCCTGGATGTTCGACGGGAAGATGTTCTTCGGCGTAACCGGCACGCCCATGCGAAACACTGCCTTTGTAAACAGCGCATTCGCCGACGCCGAACCGGTGCCGTTGACATTCGCAAAGCGGACTACAAAGTCGTTGATCTTCATCATCAAAGTGGGTCAGCGGTTCAGTCCGAAATCAGGATGCTGCTTATGATGGCGAACCGAAATGATCCTAATCACCGATGCGTTAGCAATTCTGTAAACAATTTGATACGGGAAACGATCAAGATTGGCACACCGGAAATCTCGTTCGACCACTCGGTACGATTCGGGACTTATAAGTACTTTTTCAACCTTCGAGTGGAGCTGCGCAATAAAATCATCCGCGACCCTGACCCCCGCTTCTCGCTTGTAATAATCCAGTGCTCGCTTAACATCACGGTTAGCCGCAGAACTGTATGAGGCCCGTATCACTTGTTATGGTCTCTAAGTGAAGCGAAAAATTCTTCATGCGTCATGACCGAGTCGGGGTTTTCGTCCATCTCACGGTCGCGTTGCAAGGCCGCTTCCACCCATTCCTCATCTTCTTCAACGAACGGTGAAGGCAACGAGGCAATAAGCTTTTCGGCGAGTTTGGCACGGTCCGAGTCGGAGAGGCTAAGGGCTAGTTCTTCGGCTTCTGCGATCACTGACATATCTACTTTCCTCCCTGACGCAATTATAACACCGGCAGTCGTATGAGAATCCAGTCGCTGCCGCTCCCTGTTCTGACCCGAACGGGCATGCCAATGCGAAACACTGCTTTTGTAAACAGAGCATTCGCCGACGCCGAACCGGTGCCGTTTACGTTCGCAAAGCGGACGACGAAGTCGTTGATCCTGGTAAATTTGGTGTCGTTCAAAGTTAGCCCTTTAGCTCGAGTTGAGTTTCAAGATCAAATGAAATGTCGGCGTTTATATCCCTGACCTTTGCCGTTATTTTGTATTTCCCTGAGGGCTGACCCTTCGGAAAAGCAAATGCTAGGATGGCCCGTCCTAACTGAATGTTAGGTTTTGGCGGTGCCGGCCCTTTCCAAAGTGGTTGAGCTTTTCGCTCTACAAAGAGACTCCCATCCGGTTTATAGATCGCGTAATCAACCTCAGAACTACATGCGCCGTCCACTTCTTTGCAGCCCGCAAAGAAAACTAGGAGACCAAGTGATTCACCAGACTCTACATTTGTCGCCGACTTAAGTTTTGGCGTCTCTGGCTTGAGCCACTGCTGTATGAAGTCCCGCGGATTCTTTACGGCAACGAGGTGTGCTCCGAAACCATTTATAGATTTTCGGTCCGGTGAATCCGAAGCCTTCTTGTCGTCCGATTTCCATTGACCGAGAACTGGAAGGGCCGCGATCCAAAGGAAAAGAACAAGTAAGCTAGGAATTTGAGTGAGCAAATCACATATAGGCTGGCTTGTTGTGTACTTTCGCATAATTACGGAGTCTGGATCGCTCGGGCTTGGTCGTTATCGACAATGATAGTGCGTCGGCGGTGAAATGTGAAGATGCCAAAAAGCCCGCCTTTGTGACGTAACACACAGACGCATGCAGAGTCTTTGAAATAGTGTAGTGCAACGCACTCTATAAGCGGGCACACAAGCGCCTCGGCTTTTCACGCTGTCCAAGGAACAAAATGAAAAAACTCTGGATACTGTTGGTATCGATCTTCGTGTTTTCGTTCGCCATACTCGGTTGGGTTGGAACCGAGATCTTTCGTCAGGCTCCGCCGATACCGACGCAGGTAGTGACAACTGCGGGCGAGATCGTAATCCCAGAAGAAGCGATATCTGACGGCCAGAATGTCTGGCAGGCGATGGGCGGGATGCAGGTCGGCTCGATATGGGGACACGGCAGCTATGTCGCGCCTGACTGGACCGCGGATTACCTTCATCGCGAAGCCGTTTTCATCCTCGACGAATGGTCGGGCGGACAATTTTCACACGGTGGGCTGCCGAGCGAGCAGCAGGCAATGCTAAAGCAGCGTCTTCAAGATCTGCTGCGGACCAATACGTACGACGAGGCAACGAACACGATCAAGGTCGACCCGATCCGCAAACGTGCGTTTGAGAGCAATCTCGCGCACTACAGCCAGATCTTCACCGACGGCAGTTCGGAATACGCGATCCAGAAGAATGCTCAATCTGATCCGGTAAAGCTTCGACAGCTCAACTCATTCTTTTTCTGGACAGCTTGGGCATCGGCCGCGAACCGCCCGAACAATACAATTTCGTACACCAGCAATTTTCCCGCTGAACCGCTCGTCGGGAATGTTCCGACGAGCTCCGCAATCGTCTGGACCGGGGTCAGCGTTATCATGCTGATCGCCGGCATCGGCGCCATGGTCTGGTTCTATGCAGGCTGGCACAAAGAAGCGGACGAGCGCGACACGCCCGACGAAGATCCGCTGATCGACGCCGAGATCACGCCATCGCAAAAAGCCACGGTCAAATATTTTCTCGTCGTCTCGCTGCTGTTTCTGCTGCAGATCGTGATGGGAATGATCACCGCGCACTACGGAGTCGAGGGCGGAGGGTTTTACGGGATCCCGCTGCAGGATTACCTCCCATATGTCGTTACGCGCACATGGCATACACAGCTAGGCATCTTCTGGATCGCGACCGCGTGGCTCGCGGCCGGACTTTTTATCGCACCATACATTTGCGGTTATGAGCCGAAGCGCCAAAAGCTCGGCGTCGACCTGCTATTCGGGGCACTGCTCGTCGTTGTTCTTGGATCGATGGCCGGACAGTGGATGAGCGTCATGCATATGCTACCAGGCGACCTTTGGTTCTGGTTCGGTCATCAGGGATATGAGTACGTCGATCTTGGCCGCGTCTGGCAGGCGGCGTTGTTCGTCGGGCTATTGCTATGGCTTTTCCTGATCGCCCGCTCCGCGATCCCCGCACTTAGAAAAAAAGAGACTCCCGGGCGTTCACTTGTGATGCTGTACCTTTTGACAACCGCCGGTATTGCCCTGTTTTACGCCCCGGGGTTGTTTTGGGGGATGCGGTCGCATCTGACGGTCGTCGAGTATTGGAGATGGTGGGTCGTGCATCTGTGGGTCGAAGGATTCTTCGAAGTGTTTGCCACCGTCGTCATCGCATATCTTTTTGCGCGACTTAAGGTCATTCGTCCCGAACACGCGGCGTACGCTGCCTTGCTTTCGGGCGCGATCTACCTGAGCGGCGGGATCATCGGCACACTGCATCATCTTTATTTCGCCGGTACACCGACGGTCGCGCTTGCCTTCGGCTCCGTGTTCAGCGCGCTCGAGATCGTACCGCTTGTTTTCGTCGGTTACGAAGCGCTTGAGAACATCCGTCATTCGAAGGTTCGGCCATGGCTCGCGCAATACAAGTGGGTCGTGTACTTTTTTGTCGCGGTGGCGTTTTGGAATCTGGTCGGAGCCGGCATCTTCGGCTTTATGATCAATCCGCCTATAGCTCTCTATTACATGCAGGGATTGAACACGACCGCTGTCCACGCACACGGAGCTCTCTACGGCGTTTACGGAACGCTCGGCCTGGCCCTTCTGCTTTTTTGCATGCGTGCGATGGACCCGAAGCGGATCTGGAACACGAAGCTGCTCGGGTTCGCGTTTTGGGCGATCAATATCGGCATGCTCATGGAGATCATGTTCAGCCTGTTGCCGATCGGCCTTCTGCAAACATATCAATCCGTCAACGAGGGTTACTGGTATGCGCGAAGCCCGGAGTTCATGCAAACCCCGCTTATGCAGAACCTGAGGTGGATGCGTCTGTTCGGCGACACCGTGTTCGCGATAGGCGCGGTCGCTTTTGTTTGGTTTGCGATAAGTCTGATGATCCGAAAGCAGAAACCCGAACCGGCATTGGTGCCTGAACCTTCGCAGGCGTAGTTTGATTAACAGGGATGAACGGGATGAGGGGATTCTTCATGTATCCCGTTCATCCCCTTCATCCCTGTTGTATTGGGTGTGATCCGCCTGCGGATCCGGAAATCGACGAACGCATGGAGCTAGACACTGTGGACGATATCGCAACCAGGGATGACATCGACCGGCTGATGCAGGTCTTTTATGAACGTGTGCTGGTTGACGACGTCATCGGATTCATATTCACCGATGTCGCAAAGCTCGATCTCGAACATCATTTACCGATCATCGGCGATTTTTGGGAGAGCCTGTTATTCGGGACGCCAGCATATTCTAATCACGGTCGGAACCCACTGCTCGTTCACAAAGAGCTACACAAGAAACTGGCCTTGACCGCCGACCATTTCCAGCGATGGCTCGAGATCTTTTCCATAACGATCGATGAAAAGTTCGCAGGTGAGCGTGCGGAATATCTCAAGGAGCGAGCGGCAGCGATCGCCGTTCGGATGCAAGAGTTCCTCGGTGGTGATGGGCGTCCAGACACAGCTTGAAAGGCATGGCTATTTCACCGGATGGACGGTCGGTTTTGTTCGAGTAGTTGTCAAATGACCGCGGTTCCAGGGGCGAGTTCTTAGCTTCCGTTCCTATACGGACGCGACTTTTTGCTTCTCGAATTCCATCGTGCCGTCGTCTACGCGGCCGTATCGCAGCATGGAAAGGTCCTTGATGTAGTTTTGGTGCAGACGCCACGGCGTTTTCGACCCCTGGCTCGGCAATGTGTGAAGAGCGCGCTCGACGTAGCCCGAAGTGAAATCGAGAA
The DNA here is from genome assembly GCA_037969295.1 of Pyrinomonadaceae bacterium. Taxonomy (GTDB): domain Bacteria; phylum Acidobacteriota; class Blastocatellia; order Pyrinomonadales; family Pyrinomonadaceae; genus OLB17. Next base: position 17,998 of record JBBKXD010000192.1, read on the forward strand.
CACGTTCAGGCTTGACGGAAGGATCGTTCAACCGCGGAGTGCACTGTGCGAATCCATATCGGTCCATGTAGTTCAGCATACGGCAGACGTACTCCGCCGTAAGATCGCACTTCAATGTCCACGATGCGTTGGTGTAGCCAAAAGCCGACGCGAGATTGGGAACGTCGCTGTACATCATTCCTTTGTAAGCCATCGTCTTCGACATATCCACCGGCTCATCGTCGACGACCAGCTGAAGTCCCGCCATCAGTTTGAGGTTGAGACCCGTCGCTGTGACGATAATGTCCGCGTCGAGTACCTCGCCGGACTTTAGCCGCAGACCAGTCTCGGTAAATGTCTCGATCTGGTCAGTGACTATCGATGCACTCCCTTCGCGAATCACGCGAAACAGGTCCGAATCCGGCACGAGGCATAGCCTCTGATCCCACGGATTGTAAGTCGGGGTGAAGTGCCCGACATCATATTCGTCACCGAGCTCGGTCCGCACACCCTTCGCGATCAGACGCTTCATCGTCGCGGGGCGCCTCCGCGAGAGGACGTAGAAGAACATCTGCAGCATGACATTCTTCCAGCGCGTGACCGCATACGACGCACGCTCAGGAAAGATGCGGCGGAGGAAGTTCGCGACGCGATCCTCAGCCGGAAGCGTCATGATGTACGTCGGCGAACGCTGAAGCATCGTGACATACTCCGCGGTCTCGGCCATCGCGGGAACGAGAGTGACAGCAGTTGCTCCGCTCCCGATCACGATGACCCGCTTATTTTCATAGTCCAGATCTTTGGGCCACTTCTGTGGATGAATTATCTGGCCGCGAAATTGTTCGACCCCGGGCCATTCGGGCGTGTATCCGTTCTCGTAATCGTAATAACCCGT
>JBBKXD010000193.1:0-10824 GCA_037969295.1 Pyrinomonadaceae bacterium
ACTTACCTCAGGCCCGATCCCGCCCAACCCGGCGGAACTCATCGGTTCAGAGCAGATGGCAAATCTTCTAAAGTTGCTATCGGTTCACTTCACTCATGTCGTCGTCGACTCGCCTCCGATCACATCGTTCACGGACGGCGTTCTGATCGCTTCGATGGTGGACGGCGTTATCCTCGTCGTTCATGCCGGAAAGAGCTCGCGCCAGGTGGTGCGTCGTGCGAGGCAGTTGCTGCAGGATGTCGGTGCTAAGATATTCGGTGTCGTACTGAATAATGTAAATCTCCGCTCGCAGGACAACTATTATTATTACCAGAGCTATTACCACCGCAATAATTATCGGCCAAGCGACGAGCAGTAAGGATTTGACCGCCTTTGACAAAGACCGCGTGAAAAAGGCGGTCTTGTTGCGCGAACTCATACTTCAGCGGGGATTTTCAGAATGATCTCACCCGATACGCGAATCTTTGTAGCCGGAGCAAGCGGAATGGTCGGCAGTTCCGTCGTCCGCTCTCTAACGCAAAAGGGATTCACAAGGCTTCTGACTCCGAGTTCGGCCGAAACGGATCTTACGGATCAACTCCGTGTGCGCGATTTCTTTGCTACTGCTTCGCCCGAAATAGTTGTTATTGCGGCGGCTAAAGTAGGCGGGATTCTAGCAAACAATACGTACCGCGCGGACTTTATCTATCAGAACCTGATGATAGAGGCGAATCTTATTCACGCCGCGTTCGAGTCGGGTGTCGAAAAACTTATTCTGCTCGGCAGCTCATGCATCTACCCGAAGCATGCCGCCCAGCCAATGCGCGAAGAAGAGCTGCTGTCGGGACCTCTGGAATTTACGAACGAGCCGTACGCCGTCGCAAAGATCGCCGGCATCAAGCTCTGCGAGAGTTACTTTCACCAGCATGGCTCGAACTTCTTCTCGCTTGTGCCGACCAATCTCTACGGCCCGAACGACAACTTCGATCTGAAGACCTCGCATGTCATTCCGGCATTGATGCGAAAATTTCACGAGGCGAAGGAACTAAACGAGACGAGTGTTCAGATCTGGGGCACCGGCCGCCCGCGACGCGAGTTCATGCACGTTGATGATCTCGCCGATGCGATCGCATTTGCGCTTGCTGAAATTGAGGCCCGACAGATCTATGATGAAGGCATCTCACATCTCAACGTCGGCACCGGGACCGACATCGAAATTATTGAAGCCGCAAAGATGGTAAAGGACGTCGTCGGGTTCGGTGGCGAAATCGTGCTGGACGAGTCAAAGCTGGATGGCACGCTGCGAAAACTACTCGATGTCGGTCGAATGAACAACCTCGGCTGGCAACATACGATCGAACTCCGCGAGGGGCTCGAACACGTTTACGATTGGTATTTACGACATTTGCCAGAGGCTCTCGAGTCGGTCTCTGCCTAATGTACATCCTTTATGAAAAAAGCGCTGATCACCGGCATAACTGGACAGGACGGCAGCTACCTGTCCGAATTGTTACTGGAGAAGGGTTACGAAGTTCACGGAATCATCCGAAGGTCCAGCTCGTTCAATACCGGACGCATCAATCATCTTTACGAGAATCCTGAGATCCTGGATCAAACGCTTTTTCTCCACTACGGCGACTTGATCGACACGAGCAGCCTGAACCATCTGCTCGAGAAGATAGCACCGGACGAGATCTATAATCTCGCTGCTCAAAGCCACGTCAAAGTATCCTTCGAGATCCCCGACTATACCGCTCAGGTCGATGGCCTCGGCACATTACGTTTTCTTGACGCGATCCGCGAAACGGGGCTTCGGCAGGTCAAGTTCTATCAGGCATCGACTTCGGAACTGTTCGGAAAAGTGCAGGAAATTCCGCAGAGCGAGAAGACGCCTTTTTACCCCCGGTCGCCCTACGGAGTCGCGAAGCTTTTTGGATATTGGACGATCGTGAATTACCGCGAGGCGTACGGCATCTTCGCTTCGAACGGTATTCTCTTTAATCACGAGTCGCCGCGTCGGGGCAAAACGTTTGTCACCAAAAAGATCACAAGGGAAGTCGCACGCATCGCGCTTGGCCAGTCGAAAGTCCTGGCACTCGGATGTCTCGACGCAAAACGCGACTGGGGATTTGCTCCAGAGTTTTGCGAGGGTATGTGGCGGATAGTCCAGCACGAAACGGCAGATGATTTTGTTCTTGCTACCGGGGAAACGCATTCGGTGCGCGAGTTTGCTGAGACGGCCTTCGCTTACATCGGCATTTCACTCGAGTGGTCCGGCGACGGTGAAAAAGAGTTGGGCCGAATCGCGTCCATCGATAAGGATGTATTCGAAGTTAAGATCGGAACCGCGCCAGAATATGTTAAAGAAGGCGATATTGTCATTGAGATCGATCCGGCGTATTTTCGACCAACCGAAGTCGATATCCTGATCGGTGACCCGTCAAAGGCGGCCAACATGCTCGGCTGGAAATCGCAAACGTCTTTCAAAGAGTTGGTCGAGCTAATGGTCGACGCTGACATCCGTTTTGTTAAATTTCCGGAGCTGGATTACTAGGCAGTATGGCGAACGTCAGGATAGAAGTTGTTACTCCGGTCCATAATCGAAAAGAGCTCACGCTACGCTGCCTGGAGAGTCTCGGTCGGGTCGATCTGACCGGCGTCGATCTGCACATTATTGTTGTGGACGACGGCTCGACCGACGGAACGGCGGATGCTCTCGCTCAGGAGTTTCCTGAAGTCACCGTCATCAAGGGTGACGGCAGCCTCTGGTACACGGCGGGAACAAACTTGGGGTTGAAAGCTGCCCTGAAGAACAACCCGGATTTCATCCTGGCGATCAACAACGATTGTGAATTCGATCCGGATTTTCTTCAGCACATGCTTGCTTCGGCAAGAGCTCATGCGAGATCTGTGATCGGCGGGGTGCTAGTCAGTTGGGATGATCGAAAAAGAGTTTTTCAAGTCTCGCCGAAATGGAATGTCTGGTGGGGCGGCATGCGGCATTGGGTGAAGCAAATAATAGATACCCTTCCTGAAAAAGCTTGGGAAGTAGAGTTGATAGTCGGCAACTGTGTGCTCTTTCCTGCTGAAGCCATCCGCGAAGTCGGCCTAATGGACGCGGAACATCTGCCTCAGTATGGCGATGCGGAATACACGCCCAGAATGCGAAAAGCTGGTTGGAAGTTGTTTGTCGATCCCCGAGCTCGTGTTTATTGTAAGCCGAATGACATCCCCGAACGGATCTCGAGCATGACGGCCAGGCGTATGGCCGCGACCATGCTTTTCGACCCCTACCATCCGCACAGCCGAAGACGACGTTTGAATATGATCGTCGGAAGCGCCCCGAACAAGGTCGAAGGCTACGCTGCTTTCGTTATATTTTTTGCACGGGTTTTCCTCGGGCGAAATATCGAAGGGCGTTGGGCTCTCGAGCAAGACGAACAGCCTTTATCCGAGATCTACAAGACCACTTCATGAACAGGAAACGCCGGCTCGTATTCGTATGGAATTACTTGAGCTGGGGCGGCGCCCAGGTCTACTTTCTCGCGATAATGAAGCTGGCGAAAGAGAATTGGGACATCGTCGTTCATATGCCGGCAGCTTCTTCACAGGAGATCATTGAATATGTAAAGCAGGTCGGTGCGAGCTGCGAACTTGTCGATCAACACCTCGATCACGAGCCCGCAAACGGCGTTGTGCGTAAGATCCAGCGTCAGCTTAATCGGATCAAAGTCGAATATCGAACGTTTCGCACCCTTTTGAAATATGACGTGCGCGACACCGTTTTCCAGATCGAGGTCGCTCCGTGGCAGTCGGTCACATTCCTTACCGCGATGTCTCTCCGCGGTGCCAAAGTTTTTCTGACGCTGCACAATTTTCTTCCGGAGGTGTCAAGTTTGCGCAAGTGGGTCTGGAAAACTCGTTTGCTATATGTGTCTTATTTGCCCGGTGTGCATTTTTTCACCTCGAATGTCGATACAAAGAATCGTCTCCGCGGATTGGTGAGTGAGAAGTTTTGGGAACGGATCAAGGTGACCTATACCGGGGTCAATCCACCGCAAATCGATGAAGCTCTGGCCGTTCCGTTCGACCGGTCGCGGACACTCACGGCGCACGGAATTCGGCCGGACACTTTTGTCGTTCTGTGCGTAGGCCAGTTCATTGATCGCAAAGGACGATGGGTTTTCCTGGAAGCGGCTCGTCAAATTCTCGGATCCCAAAAAGATGCAACGACATTCGTCTGGTTGACCCCTCAGATGCCGTCGGCAGAGGAACAGAAAACGATCGCGAGTTACGGTCTCGGCGACACCCTGCGGCTCGTACATTCACCCGCGTTAGGAAAAGAACGTATCGATGTACTTAGCTTTTTTCGGATCGCGGACGTATTTGCACTGCCGAGCTATGTCGAAGGATTGCCGATTGCACTTCTGGAGGCAATGTCCCTCAAGCTCCCAAGTATCTCTACAAATGTGTACGCAATTCCCGAAGCGGTAAAGGACCTCAGGACAGGACTTTTGATCGAAGCGGGCGACTCCGACGCTCTGGCCGAAGCGATCCTGAAATTGAAAGCTGATCCGAATTTGCGGGCGACGCTAAGCGCCGACGGAAGGAAGTTTGTCATCGAGAATTTCGATGAACGGGATGCGGCGGCGACGGCGATCGCAGCGTATGAGGAGGCTCTGGGGTAACCCTGATCAATGACGAGCACCAAAACAAAACGTCCGGCCTTAGCCGCGAATTCGCTTTTGAGTGTCGGCGCTTGGCTGTTTCCGATTTTCCTCGGCTTCGTCTCGACGCCGGCTCTGGTTAAAAATCTGGGCAGTGAGCAGTACGGCCTGTTTGCGATAGTCCTTGGATTTGTCAGCTACTCCTTCAGCTTCGGAATTGGCAAAGTCGCCGGAAAGTTTCTGCCAGAGTTTCGGGCGCTTGGCGAAGACGGAAAGGCTGCCGAGTTCGTCTCAGCGACCTTTATCGTAACTCTCATCATCGGCGCGATCGGGGCGATGATTCTGATCGTCTCGGCACCGGCTATTGTCCGTGATGTTTTATTGATCGACGCTGAGCACCAAAAGGCCGTCACCTATTGTTTGTATATCGCGGCCGTCGTCGGTCTTTCGGCTATGCTCAGTCAGGTCTTTCAGTATGTACTTCAGGGCCTTCATCGTTTTGATAACTACGTCGCGTTGATGAATCTCTACGCTTTGCTCCTCGGCGGTGGAAATATCATTCTGGCCTTCCAGGGATTCGGCATCGTCGCCCTCCTGTCCTGGAATCTGACGGTATCTTTGTCCACCGCAACTCTCTTTTATATACGCGCGCGACATCTCTTTCCGCCGCTTGAGCTTTTCACGAGAGTACCTCTGGAAACTGTAAAGGCCGTAGCTCGTTACGCCGGAAACATAATTCTTTTCCAAGTCTTCGCGAACGCACTCTTTATCTTCGAGAGAACATGGGTGATGAGAAAATTCGGCCCGCAAGAGCTGACCTACTACTTCGTCCCGATGGTCCTCGCGACCTACATGCACGGCTTCGTCGCAAGCATCGTTCAGGCTACTTTCCCGGTAGTTAATGAGTTGCTATCGGAACGTGAAAGTGTCGCCGCCCTCTACAGGCGGGCGAATAAGATCGTTCTCCCGATCGTCGTGTTTGCAGTTACTACCTTCGTCACGTGCGGAGCCCTCTTCCTAAGGCTTTGGGTCGGTGATGAGCTATCGGACGCTTCGGCAACTTTGCTGATTCTCCACGGGCTTACGTTCAGTGTGATCGCGATGGGAATTATGGCCCTTCAGATCGCCGAAGCATTTCGGTTTCCGGTCTTAGCCGGGATAATGACCGGATCATGGATGCTTATCGGTATTCCGCTTATGATCTTCGGCGCCGAACAGTGGGGTGCCGAAGGAGTCGCCGCGGCGCGATTCGGAGCGGCGCTCATAGTGTCGATACCGGTGATCATATTTAGCGAGCGTCGGTTCCTCGGGGCGTTCCAGTGGCGGTTTTGGCTGGCAGTCGGAATAAGGATCGTGTTTGCGATAGCTGTTACGATTTTGGTACAAGAGTTGGCTCTGTCACTTCTTGGACGGTCATATCTCTCACTTCTCGTCGCGGGATTCGTCGGAGGCTTTATTTATCTCGGAACATTGCTGGTCGTGGGCTTTGTTACGAAAGACGATAGGGCACTGCTACGTTCGGCCTTTGTTAGAACTTGAGGACGCGACGAAAATGCAAGATGAAATGAAAAAGCACCTCGAGATAGTTCAGCGACTGGACTTTATAAAAAGCGTTTCAGCCGGCAAGAGCGTTCTTCACTTGGGCTGTACGAACTGGCCGTACACGCTCGAAGCGATCGACGCCGGAACACTTCTTCACAAAGATCTCGCCGAGGTGAGCAACGACCTTTACGGATTCGATTTCGACCAGGACGGTATCGACGTTCTGGCGGCTAAGGGATTTGCCAATCTTTTTCGCGCGGATCTCGAGAATCTGCAGGAGGTCGGAGTCGATAAACAGTTCGACGTTATCATCGCTGGTGAGATGATAGAGCATCTCAACAACCCAGGTCTTTTTCTCAACGGGATCAAGCGCTTCATGAACCGTAATACTCGGCTTGTCATAACAACTGTCAACGCCTATTCCGGAATGCGCTTTTTTGTTTACGGTCTGCGCGGACAGCGGGGAAGTCTGGAACCAGTACATCCTGACCACGTGGCGTACTATTCCTATTCCACTCTAAAGCTGCTACTTCAACGACACGGTTTCAACGTGGAGAATTTCATGTTCTACGATCTCGGTGACGAGCATCGTCCACACAATGGAAGGCTTCGGAACTTTGTGAACGACGTTTGCGTGAAGATCGCTCCTCAATGGGCCGACGGAATAATTGCCGTCTGTACTCTCTCCGGTGAGTAAATCTCTATCGATTCAAAACGCACACTAAGCCTTAGTGGGCGGAACTTTCGTTCTTTTCGCAATGAGATTCACAAGCCATAGGCTGAGGGCAAGAATAAAGATGATGCGGACGGTCCCGGGAAAGATCGTCGCATAAAAAGCCTCGTACGAGACGATCGTGATCAGTGAAAAATAAGACACCTTTTTCCACATCGCAGACGTCGTTGTCAGTTAGTGCGGAGTAGATAAGACGCAGGTCGATACCGAGTACGAGCATTCCCAAAGGTACGCCGATCGGTCCGAAATTTCTCAAAAAATCAGCGAAGGGCGATATCGCGAACGAGTTCTCGCCGTAGTTGAAGTAAAGATCACTATACGCTCGGGCGTCAGATGTCGGCGGTTTTTCATTCCAGATAGATCGAGGAATGAACGACGCGTAAAGGTCGTTTAGAATGTTGTTCTCGAGCCCGTAACTCGCCTCGTACGGAGCAAGGGCCTCGTAATTCGCGACGACGACCGCGACTGAACTCAAGTTCTCGACCCGGGCCGCGAGTGCTTCGCCAGTCTCAGAGATGATGACGCTGAGATCCTCGGTAGATAGACACTCCACTGTGGAAGGCCCGCGCACTCGCGTACGAACCGAAACGGATTCTCGCGATGTTCGACTATCTAGATGGCGGCAACGACGTCAAACTCCCGCTTTCTTCTCCAAGCGATGCCGAGAAATCGCTACCCAGATCTTTTATCTCGAGCAGGATGGCCGCGACTTTCCAATTGTCCGAACTCGCGTCGACGGCCCGGACATCATGTCCCAGCTCTTTAAGCCGAATCGAAAAGGCGCCTTCTCCCGCAGCGAGATCCGCGACCTTCGCAGAGTTGGGCACGAACCTTCGAAAAAGGTCCAGCACCACTTCATGCGTCCCAACGCCGGCCATTGATGCCGACCCGTCGCTTCCGTTCGTACTCATTTCGTCGTTAGTCTTCATCCGCAGGTCCGATCAGTAGGTCTCGTTTGGAAACAGTACCAAATCTCATGTGATGCTTTAGTATATGATAGGTCCCGTACCTGAATCGAAGCGGTCGAGTAAATTGAACCGGCGGACAAACCTCATTCTAGCCGCACGGTTTTTGTTTTCTTCGTTTAAGTTTTAAACTGTCGTTTCGTTGATAAGCGAACAGCATAACAGTTTAGACTTCCAAGTATGGAAACCGTAGTTTTTACAAACGGATGTTTCGACCTCCTCCATCCGGGTCATATAGATTTGCTCAAGCGTGCAAAGGCGTTGGGGACACGTCTGGTCGTCGGCATTAACAGCGACGCATCGGTTCGGCGGATCAAGGGCCCGCAGCGGCCCTACACCGGCGAGCGTGAGCGTGCCGAAATTCTCGCGGCTATCTCCGCGGTCGATGAGGTCGTCGTTTTCGATGAACAAACGCCGGAGCGGCTAATAAAAGAGCTCAAACCGGACGTACTTGTCAAAGGCGGAGACTGGAAGCCCGAGGAGATCATCGGCTCGGATTTTGTGCTTTCTAGAGGTGGAAAGGTTTTCTCGCTCCCGTTTCTCGACGGATACTCGTCCAGCGAGCTCATTGCAAGGATTCGCCGATCCCACGATGACGAGTCAAACGGTCGTAGCGAAAATCAGCCGGGAACAGCACAACGGTCGCTGAACCAACATCTTGAAACGTTCAACTCGCTTATTCGCGACTGCAGTACTCAGATAGATGAGTGCGCCGAAATTATCGTCGATACGGTTAAACGTGGTAAGAAAATCCTGATCTGCGGGAACGGCGGCAGCGCCGCAGATGCACAACACATCGCGGCAGAGTTCGTCGGCCGATATGAAACCGAACGTCGCGCCCTGCCGGCGATCGCACTGACAACAGATACGTCTGCCCTTACGGCGCTCGCGAACGATTACGATTTCGAACGCGTTTTTTCCCGTCAGGTGGACGCGCTCGCGGCAGATGGCGACTGCCTGATCGGAATCAGCACAAGCGGGAACTCGCCGAACGTGATCGCTGCCGTCATGGCGGCGCGTCGAAAAGGCTGTCGCATAATCGGAATGACCGGCGCCAGCGGAAAAAAGCTGTCTGCGCTGTGCGATGCCGCCCTGATGGTGCCTTCGGAGCGGACCGCGCGGATCCAGGAGGCTCACATTACGGTCGCCCATATCTGGTGCGAAATCGTGGACGAGACAATTGCCCAGGAATAGAAGCTTCCGACGCCCTCTAATGCAAATTCTCGAAAATTTTTCCAAGCTGCACATTCTTGTCATCGGCGACGTCATCCTTGACCGATATTGGTGGGGTGATGTTTCGCGCATTTCTCCGGAAGCTCCTGTACCGGTCGTTAGACTAAAGAACACCAGTCTCGCCGCCGGCGGCGCGGCGAATGTGGCGGCAAATATTGCTGGTCTTGGTGCGACGCCGATCCTCGTCGGCATCGTCGGCAATGACGAGGGCGCGCTGCAGTTTCCCGGCGTACTAGGGAATGCAAATGTCTCGTCGGATCACCTTGTCAGCGACAGCGCAAGGCCGACGACCGTTAAAACGCGTGTCATCGCACACAGCCAACAAGTCGTGCGAGTAGATCAGGAGCACGCCGACGGAATATCAGCCGAAACGGAAAATGCGATCGTCGAGAAACTGCGAGCCGAGATTGGTCGAGCCGACGCGATCGCCGTGTCAGACTATGCAAAGGGTATACTCACGAACCGGGTCCTGAATGAACTTTTCAAGATAGCCGCAGAGAACGGCAAACCGGTACTGGTCGATCCGAAGGGTAAAGACTATTTAAAGTACAAAGGCGCGGCGCTGCTGACGCCAAATCGTCGCGAGGCGGCCGAAGCGTGTAACTTTGAAGATCACGGTGACGTCGTCGACCGTGCGGGTGCGAAACTTATGGGCGACCTGGGCCTCGAAGCCTTGCTCGTAACAGAAGGTGAAGAGGGCATGACTTTGTTTCGAAAATCACAGCCGCTAATTCGAATGGCAGCTGAGGCGAGGCAGGTTTACGATGTAACCGGTGCCGGCGATACCGTGATCGCTACACTCGCGGTGGCGATCGGCGCGGGAGCAGATGTCGAAACGGCCGCTCGGCTGGCGAATGTCGCCGCAGGACTTGTCGTCGAACAGGTTGGAACAACGGCCGTAACTTTGTCCGGGCTCGAAGCGGCGCTGCGGAAAGAGTAGCTCGACTTTGGAATTTAAACGCATATTAGTTTTCCGGACGGGACATCTAGGCGACACGCTTGTGGGCGTGCCGGCTTTTCGGGCAATTCGGGATGCCTTTCCGAAGTCAAAGATCGCGCTTCTCTCGAGTGCCGATCAGGCAAATCCACAATATATTTCGGCTCGCGACGTTTTGCCTGAGAAGGGACTGTTTGATGAATGGATCAGCTATCCAAATCTATCCTCGGATATTCGCGATATCGCCCGGCTGATCGGCCTCGCTCTAAAGATTCGTCGGAAGCGTTTCGACACAGTGTTTTATTTGATGACGCGCTACCGGACAGCCCGGCAAATCGATCGCGATCGACTTTTTTTTAGACTTGCGGGGATCAGTAGTATCATCGGCTCCGAGTTTATTAAGAAACACAATCTTTCGTTTGAAATTCCTAAGCCAACGCCCCGAATCGAGAGTGAAGCAAACTTCCTGTTGAGATTGTTGCGCGAAAAGGGGATCGTGGGTTCCGAGCGAGAGTTCCGCCCCGATCTTGCCTTAACCGACGAAGAGCGGACGGCGTCGAGAGAGTGGATGGAGGCAAACGGTGTCACGCAATATCGCGGTCCCCGGATCGCGGTCGGTTCGGGCAGCAAGTGGGAATCCAAGATCTGGGATGAGGCTCGTTACGCGGAAGTCGTTGAGCGGCTGATCGATTCTCATAATGTGATCCCGGTAATTTTCGGCGGTCCGGAAGATCGAGAAAGGGGCTCGCGGCTGATCAAGAAATGGGG
>JBBKXD010000194.1:0-2968 GCA_037969295.1 Pyrinomonadaceae bacterium
CGTGTCGCATCATATCTAATCTTGACTAAAAAGTAATGATTTGCGATAATTCAACGTCGTTCTGAACCTAAACCTTAATCGCGTTAACGCTTATGAAGATCTCAGCACAAGAAGAATATGGATTGCGATGCCTTGTGCAGCTTGCCAACTTGCCGGTTGGCCAAAGCCTTACACTGCCGCAGATCGCTGAGCTCGAGGGGATCTCGACGGCGAACGCCGGGAAACTGTTGTGGCTGTTGAACAAGGCCGGATTCGTTCAATCGACGCGGGGAACAAAAGGCGGCTATTTTCTGTCGCGACCGGCGGGTGAGATCAGACTGAGCGAGATTATCAAGGTTCTGGACGAGGATGTATTGAGCAAGCACTGCGAAAGCTACACTGGCATACTCGACTCATGCGTCCATAAAGGTGACTGCGGCATCAGGCCGGTGATCGTCGGTCTGCATGAGATCGTCGAGAATGCGCTGTCGCAGATAACGCTGGCACAGTTAGTTGGGAATGAAGAGTCGGTCGATAAGATGTTTCACGAGATAAAGGGAATTCACCGGACGATCGAACCTTCGAGGGTTTAACGGATTAGCCACAGAGGGCACAGAGGTTTTTGAGATTGTTGAACCACGGATGGACGCAGATAAACACAGGTAAGAGGTCTTATTTCCCTCTGTGTGCTCTGTGGCAAGAAACTTATGTCGACAGCAGCAGAATTACTTACAAATCGCGAATACAAGTACGGATTCGTTACCGATATCGAAACGGATACGATCGCTAAGGGTCTGTCCGAAGACACCGTCCGACTTATCTCTTCGAAAAAGAACGAGCCGGAGTGGATGCTCGAGTTTCGTCTGAAAGCGTATCGGCAGTGGCTGAAGATGACCGAGCCGAACTACTGGGCGAACTTCGATTACCCGCAGATCGATTTTCAGAACATCTCGTACTACTCGGCGCCCAAGCAGAAAGCGAAGAAGGCCTCGATGGACGAGGTCGATCCCGAACTGATCAAGACATTCGAAAAGCTGGGCATTCCGCTTTCGGAGCAGAAGATGCTGGCGAACGTCGCGGTCGATGCGGTGTTCGATTCGGTCTCGGTTGCGACGACGTTCAAAAAGAAATTGAAGAAAGCCGGAGTGATCTTTTGCTCGTTCACCGAAGCGGTCGCCGATTATCCTGAGCTGATCAAAAAATATCTCGGGTCGGTAGTACCGGTGAATGACAATTACTATGCGGCGTTGAATTCAGCCGTGTTTTCCGACGGGTCCTTTGTTTTTATTCCGAAGGGTGTTCGATGCCCGATGGAATTGTCGACCTATTTTCGCATCAACACGCAAGACGCGGGACAGTTCGAACGGACGCTGATCATCGCCGAAGAAGGCGGCTATGTCGCGTACAACGAAGGCTGTACGGCACCGCAATTTGATACGAATCAATTGCATGCCGCAGTTGTTGAACTCGTCGCGCTCGATGATGCGGAGATCAAATATTCAACGGTCCAGAACTGGTACGCCGGCGACGAGAACGGAAAAGGCGGGATTTATAACTTTGTAACGAAACGCGGTGCGTGCCGCGGCGTGAATTCGAAGATCTCGTGGACGCAGGTCGAGACGGGTTCAGCGATCACTTGGAAATATCCGAGCGTGATACTGCAGGGCGATAATTCGATCGGTGAATTTTACTCCGTGGCTTTGACGAACAACGCGCAGATCGCCGACACGGGAACGAAGATGATCCACCTCGGCAAGAACACAAAATCGACGATCATCTCGAAGGGAATTTCGGCCGGCAAATCGAACAACTCGTATCGCGGGCTCGTAAAGATAATGCCGAAGGCGACGGGAGCAAGGAACTATACGCAATGCGATTCGATGCTCATCGGCGGAAAGTCGGAGGCGAACACGTTCCCGTATATCGAGGTGATGAACAACACGGCGAAGGTCGAGCACGAAGCGACGACATCGAAGATCAGCGAGGACCAATTGTTCTATCTGCAACAGCGTGGTATCGGCCAGGAAGACGCGGTGAGTTTGATCATTAATGGTTTTTGTAAGGAAGTATTTCGCGAGCTGCCCATGGAATACGCAGTGGAAGCGACGAAACTTTTGGGCTTGAAATTGGAAGGAAGCGTTGGGTAGCTCGAGGTTTCTATGAATCTTGCGATTGAGCTCGAACAGGAAGAAGACGGACGCTGGATCGCTGAGATCGACGAACTTGACGGAGTTCTCGTTTATGGTGAAACGAAGGAAGACGCGATCCGTAAAGTTAAGACGTTGGCTCTTCGTGTGATCGCGGATTCGGTTGGAGAACGGTGAGAGTTTGCCGCAGCAGTTCGAGAGTTTGGTCTTTCAGTCGACATGAGCAAATGGAAGTCGGCGAAGGCGAAACGCGTACTCGCGGCGTTAGAAGAGATCGGCTGGCGCGTCTGACCATGTTGGCGCTGAAGTATACGGGGACCGCGAATTAGAAAGGGATTTTTCGGAGTAACTGATAGGTGATAACTGATAACTGATAACGGAAAACTAAAGATCTGGTTCTTACTTTTCAGTTATCACTTATCAGTTTTCACTTATTAGGGAAAAAAGTTAATGAGAGCTATTCAGCCGGCAGATCAGCCGAAACCTAAGGGGCATTATTCGCCCGGCATTGTGCACGACGGACTCGTGTACATTTCGGGCCAACTGCCGATGGACCTCGTGACACGCGAACCTTTCGCAGGTGAGATCGAGATGCAGACTGAACTGGCCCTGAGAAATGTCGAGGCGGTTTTGAAAGAAGCGGGAAGCGATCTTAACCAAGTTTTGAAATTCACTATATTTGTTTCGGATGAAAATTTGTGGGAAGCAGTCAATGAAACTTATAAAGGTATTTTGGGCGAACATAAACCTGCACGAGCGATAATTCCTGTTGGTAAATTTCGCGGAATGTTTTTGATTGAAATTGAGGCGATTGCGACTGTAAAAAGTCGAGAAAAATCAGT
>JBBKXD010000195.1:0-3979 GCA_037969295.1 Pyrinomonadaceae bacterium
GGCGGTCACGCGGGCTTGAACGAAACGGCATTCATACAGGCGATCGATGCGAGCCTTGTGCATCCCGAAAGATATTCTGCCGACTTAGCCACCGCATATCCCGCGCCCGGTACCTGGTCGGCCGTTCCCTTCCCGTCTTCGATCGGCCTCTATCAGAAAGGCCAGGGCTATCCGAAATTTGATCAGAAAAAAGCTGATGAATACTACAAGAAGGTGACCGACAAAGTTGCCGATCTGATCATCGCCGTGAAGAAGAAGTGGGACCTCGCGGGTTTGTAGATTCAAACTCATTCTTAAGACTCTTCCGAAACAAGAATAGTGATAAGAGGAATGCCTGGTCGATCAGGTCGGAAGTTTTTTTGAAGGTGCTGCCGAGACCCGGCACGTGAAAAGGCGATCCTTGCCGCCACAGACCTTCTGCTCGCCCGAAGCGGATACAAGAAAATGACCATCGACGAGCTCGCGGCGGAAGTCGGGCCATTTCTGCTCCTTCGCGTCCTACCGCTTCCAATAATTTTTGATCTTAAGGTCGAGCATAGGGAAAGCGACGTACTCTACGTTGCGTCCCGTTTCTCTTAGTTTCTGCACCATCGGGATCGCTGCGTCAGCATTACGTGTATGGACGATGATGGTCGCAGCCCGCTGCAGATCAGCCCGTTCACGCAAAAATTCGGCTATTGCATAACCTGTATTGGCGTAGTCATCATGATCGTTCGTTTCATAATGATGAGGCAAGAGATCGTGGTCGAGAAAGATCGCGTCGTAGTTCCCTTCCGCCAAAAACTTCTTCGCCTCGTCAACCGTCTCCGCGATGTCGAGCTCGTCGCCGGCGAAGCGCTTTTCAAACCATCGATGTCTGCGCCGATCGTCGTCAAGAAGGAACACGCTGATCGCTGTTCTCTCGGTGCTATGATCCGCCAAGCCGAGCTTAAGCAACAAATTTCCTAGTAAACCCATATGCAAAATCATCACGAAAACGTAAATATAGCACACGCGTGTTAGTTCGATATTGCTCCACCATCACTTTGACGGTGCAAATCCGTCGCCAAAATTTACAAAACTTGCTTCACTCATTCCGAGTGTTATAATCCTTTCAACTTCTCCGATCTTCATGCCGACTGAACAAGCAAAAACGTCTCTGAGTGCGGTGCCGGCGGCCAAGTCTCTCGATGAGATCCATGACGCCTGTCCGGTATGTTTTGGTTCGGGTATGGAAATAATCTCCGGTAAGGGAGCGAGGGTTTGCGCTTGCCAAAAACAAAGAACGGATGGCGGGCAGTTTGAGAAGGCCAAACTTCCCAAACGCTATGCAGGGTGTCACTTTAACAGTTATTTGCCATCAGATCCGAGCCAGGTAAAGGCACTGCGTCTCGCAACGCAGTTCGCCATGGAATATCCGGCCGTCGATCGCGGACTTCTGCTTATCGGTTCGGTCGGCGTGGGAAAAACGCACCTTGCCGTGTCGATCTTGAAAGGGTTGTTCGAGCGCGGATTTAGCTGTCTTTTCTACGAGTTTGGTTCGCTGCTGAAAGAGATTCAGGACTCCTACAATAACAACACTAAAACATCCGAACTCGCTGTGCTCGCACCAGTGTTGAATGCCGACGTGCTCGTGCTCGATGAGCTTGGCGCGTCGAAACCAACCGATTGGGTGCGGGACACGATGGCTCACATCATCAATACTCGATACAACGAACAGAAGGCCACGATCTTCACGACAAATTATTCCGACGAACGCCAAAGCGACCGCGAGGAAACTCTCGAAGATCGGATCGGCGTACGCCTCCGCTCGCGTCTCTTCGAAATGTGTAAAACCATCGAGGTGAACGGGCAGGACTACCGGCGGAAATTCGATTCGCGCCGATAGTTTTCTTAAGCAGCAGTTTCCTTTCGGGTTCTCGCCGGGGCCGACATTCGATTCCCAAAAAGTCGATAGCCGAGCAGAAGCAGGACCACCAACCCAAACAAAGCCGGATAAAATACGTCCGATTTTACGATCATCCAAAAGTGGATCACACCAAGGACCGCGATCAAGTAACTAAGCTTGTGCAGGCGTGACCAGTTTTTTCCGCCGAGGCGTTTCACCCAGCCGTTGGTCGACGTGACCGCGAGCGGAACAAGCATCGCGAATGCGAGCATGCCGATCGCAATGAAAGGACGTTGCCAAACATCCCCAACTATCGCCGCGATGTCAAGGCTCTTGTCGAAAATACTGTAGGTAACAAGATGTACAAGCCCGTAGAAAAACGCATACAGCCCGAGCATTCTTCTGTACTTTATCAGCGCGTTCCAACCGAATATTTTTCTGAGCGGCGTTACCGACAGAGTGATCAATACAAAAACAAGCGTCAGCACGCCGGTGGTTCGTAAAAAGAATTCTATCGGGTTCGCGCCAAGCTTGCCGCGAGACCCGTCCACCAACAGAAACGCTAACGGAATGAGCGCGTTGAGTGATATCAGGAACTTATTGAACTTTACGTCCTGCATTAGAAATATTTTTTCAGATCCATACCCGCATACATGGATGCCACTTCATCGGCATAACCATTGAACAGGTGCGTCTCTCTTCTGCCCGTTTCGCCGATCCGACGTTCGGTCGACTGCGACCATCGCGGATGATCGACGTCGGGATTTACATTCGAATAAAAACCGTACTCGTCACCTGCGGCTAGATTCCATGTGGTCGGCGGCTCGTTCTCGGTGAGCGTGATCTTAATGACCGATTTGATGCTCTTGAAGCCATACTTCCACGGAACGACAAGGCGTATCGGCGCCCCGTTCGGGTTCGGCATCTGTTTGCCGTAGAGTCCCGTGGCCAGAATCGTGAGGGGATGCATCGCTTCATCAACCCGAAAACCTTCGACATACGGAAAATCGATCCCGGCAGAAAACGACGACTGCATAACTTCCCGGTCGTAAGCGGTCTCGAACGCGACGTACTTTGCACTCCCCAACGGTTCTACTTGATCAAGCAACTTTTTCAGTGGAAAGCCGATCCACGGAATCACCATCGACCATGCCTCGACGCATCGGAGGCGATAGATACGTTCCTCCTGGTCAAATCTCAGCAACTCGTCGATATCGAACGTCCGTGGATTCTGAGCAAGGCCGCCGACCTCGACCGTCCACGGCCGGGTGACGAAGTCTTTTGCCTTCCTGGAAACGGCACCCTTATCCGTGGAGAACTCGTAAAAGTTGTTGTAATTTGTGATTTCCTCGAGCGTATTCAGTTTCTCGTCGGTTGGCCCTGCTGCGGCGCGCTGAATATTCCCTATACTCGCCGTTTCACTCACACCAGGCGGAGGCGGGTTGAAAAACCGGTAAGTCATAACCGTTGCCGCGGTCGAACCTGCGATTAACCCGGCGCGAATAAAATTTCGGCGATTGAGATAGACGCTCTCCGGCGTTATTTCACTCGGTTTTATCTTCGAGTCAGCTATCTTCACAACTCCCATTGTATGCCATCGACTGGCCTGACATCTCAAAGTCTAAGATCCGCTTCGAAGGATCGGGCCTCGCGGATTCAAAACGGGCTAACGAAACGCAATTCCAACGCCGAAATAGTTTATTCCCCGAAGTCGACCGCCCCGAATAGCGCTTTGTTTGGCTATTGTTAAATTTTTTTCAACAAAGTACTTCCATTTTGACCGACTTTGTATATAATTGTTGTGGCACTAGGCTCACCCGCCGTTTACACACCTAAAAATATGCCCGCTACTAACGAACTCTTACAAGAAGGACGATATCGCATCAACCAATCCGCCACCCACAAAGGCGAAGAGAAGACATTCGAGGCGTACGACACTGTCAGAAATACCAACGTCGTGGTTCGCGAGATTCCCGTAAAGTTAAACAAAGTCACGACCGTGTCGCAGCGCGAATCGCTGCAGCTCGCGTTTGCAAACCATGCCAAAGCGCTAACCGAGATCGAGCACGAGTCTTTGCTCCACGTTCACGATTTTTTCTCGGAGATCGACCG
>JBBKXD010000196.1:0-3404 GCA_037969295.1 Pyrinomonadaceae bacterium
TTATGCATCGCCGTCGTCGCGTTTATCGTAATCGCTTTCAGCGATTATCGTCGCATCATCGAACTGGCTCCTTTTTTTTACGGTTTTGGTTTGGTGCTGCTCGCCCTCGTCTTGTCGCCGTTGGGTGTCGAAGTGAACGGCCAGCAAGCGTGGCTGAAGCTGCCGGTCATCGGACAATTTCAGCCGTCCGAGTTCGTAAAGATCCCGACCGTCCTGATGCTTGCCAAGTATTTTGGAGCGCGTAAATCAGGCTCGCTGAGCGCCCGTGAGATTTTCATTGGCGTTGCGATCCTCGCGGGACCTGTCGGATTGATAATGCTTGAGCCGGATGCCGGCCAGGCTATCACTTATTTTCCGATCCTCGCCGCCGTTTTGTTCTTGTCCGCGATCCGCATCCGGTACGTCGTGCTCGCACTCGTCGCGGCAGCGGTATTTATCCCGGCCACATATTACGTCGGTGTCAGGTCCGGTGCGATCAAGCGGTACCAGCAGGAGCGCATCAACGCAGTTATCGATCCGGAGAGTGTCGATCCAAGAGGTTACGGCTATCACACCATGCAGTCCATCATAACGGTCGGCAAAGGCGGACTGTCGGGGATAAAGGGCGATCCCGAGACTTCGCAAAGCGTGCTGAAGTTTTTGCCTGAGCCGCATACGGATTTTATTTTTGCCGTCACCGCCGAAAATACCGGCTTCATCGGATGCGTTTCGCTCCTCATCGCCTATGCCCTGCTTCTTTCGCGGCTCATCGCCGGCGCGCGCTCGGCCTCAGAACGCCCGGGCATGCTTGTTATAATGGCCATCGCGACCGCAATGGCGTTTCAGATATTTATCAACGTTGGAATGACTCTCGGATTTTTGCCGGTGATCGGCGTTCCGCTGCCGCTGATGAGCGCCGGACTGTCGGCCATCCTTTCGACGTTTATTGCGATCGGCTTTGTCGTCAGCGTAAAGATGCGACGGTTTGTGAATTAGGTTCAGAGTGTTCGATTTACCGCGTTTCACCGCACGGAAGAACGCGATAAATCGCGCACTCTGAACGCAGGATTTTTTATGGCTAGAGAAAGAAGAATTGTCGAACGAGAAGTCGGGTCGACGGCGACCGACCGAAGCTGGTCGTTTACACTTACGTGGCTCGGCATGTCTCTGCTGCTCGCGCTCTCGGCCGGTGCCCTGAGCGGCATTTTGTTTTCCTATTATCTAAACAATTCTCGCTATTCGGTCGAAGTCTCCGCGCTTGCGACCTATCGACCGCCACAGGTGACAACCATTTACGCCGATGACGGAGAAACCGTTCTCGCCGAGTTCGCGATCGAGAAACGCATTCCGATCCGAGAGCAGGACATCCCGCAGAATGTCGAAGACGCACTGATAGCCATCGAAGACAATCGTTACTACGATCACATCGGCATCGATCCGTATCGGATCGTCGGTGTCGTTTTCAAGAATCTTACGGGCGGCCGACTCGAGGGTGGTTCGACGATCACGCAGCAGCTGGCAAAAAATCTTTTCTTATACAAGGACCAAACCTATTCGCGCAAGGTCAACGAATGGGCAGTAGCGCTGCAGATCGAGCGGCTTTATACAAAGCGTCAGATCCTTGAGATGTACATGAACTACGTCTTTCTCGGAGCTGGTGCGTATGGATTTGAGGCTGGCTCGCGCACGTATTTTGGAAAATCGCTAAAGGAATTAAGTCTTGAGGAGGCCGCTCTGCTTGCCGCGATTCCAAAGTCGCCCGAGTATTCGCCCACGCGGAACATGGAAAAGGCGAAAATGCGCCGTGACATCGTTCTCGACCAAATGGCGAAATACTTTCCCGAGCGATATTCCGAATCCGCTGTCGACGCTGCTAAGGCCAAGCCGATCAAACTTGCCGACACGGCTTACTATCAGGCTCGGCCTAAATCGACCGCTTGGGATTATCCCGTCGAAGAGATCCGACGATATCTGGAAAACGAGTACACGACGCGTGTCGCGCAAGGCGGATTGAAAGTTTACACGACCATCAATGTTGAGGCCCAGAAGATCGCGACAAAAGTCATTCGGGAGCGACTGCGCTCGTTCGATAAGGGACGACGGTGGCGGTCCGACTATCAGAACATTCTCGTCGACGCCGACGATCAGCCGCTGACGGACGAAAAGGAGATCGCGAACAAACTGACCTCATACAAACACGCCGACTGGTACGGCGACGAGTATGGCGAAGGTGAGTACATCAAAGGCCTGATCGTAAGATCAAATCCCGCTTCTGACGAAGTCGGCGTGCGATTCGGAAAGTACAAAGCGGTCGTCGCCGCGGCTGATATGGGTCGAAGCGGTAAACGTCCTCGGGAAGAATTAAAAGTAGGCTTTCTCGCCGAGTTTTTGGTGAAGAAGGTCGACAACGAGCACCAGATCCTGCAGGTCGAGTTGTCTCAGGTACCGGAGATCCAGGCTGCGCTGGTGTCGGTAAACGCGCACACGGGCGAGATCGTGTGCATGGTCGGCGGCTACGATTTTCAGACGAACAAATTCAACAATGCGACACAAGGGTTGCGGCAAACTGGTTCGGCATACAAGCCGTTCATATATACCGCGGCCGTCGAGGACGGGATGACTCCGGATATGCTTGTCAGCGGTGCGCCGATCAAACGCGGCGGATGGATGCCGCACAACTACGACGGAAGCACCAGCCATCCTAATGTGCCGTTGAAGATCGCGTTGGCGAAGTCCTACAATCTCGCGGCGGTGCATCTGCTTGAGCAGGTGGGAATTCAGGCCGGGGCGCAGATGGTCAGGAGGTTCGGAATTACGAACCCGATGGCCCCGAGTCTGCCGTCGGCTCTCGGAGCCAGCGAAGCTTCACTTTTGGAAATGACCTCCGCGTATTCTTCCTTCCCCAATAAAGGCGTTCGGGTTGCGCCGCACTTGATCAGGAAGGTTTATAGCCGGGACGGCACGCTTCTCGAGGAGTGGAAGAATACAACTTCGAAAGTCACAAGCGAATACGTAGCATTGACGATGGTCGGGATGATGCGCGGCGTGACCGCAGGCGGCGGAACGGCTGCCGGAGCCCAGGCCGGAGGCCAGCCGCTTGCAGGCAAAACAGGGACAGTTAACGATCACACCGATGTCTGGTTTATTGGCTATACGCCGACCTATGCAACAGGCGTATGGATGGGAAATCCGGAGAGGAAGGAGAATCTCGGTGGGAATATGACGGGTGGTCACGGAGCCCTGCCGTTTTTCAACGCCTTCATGAATCCCTTCATGAAGGACAAACCCAAGGAAAGCTTCCCGAGTCCGCCTCCGATTCCGGCAGAGATCAAGACCTTGATCGAGCGCAACAAGCGCGAAGAGTTGGAGAAACTTGAAAAAGCGGACCAGGCCGCGATCAAATCCGGTGCGACGACGACGGATGA
>JBBKXD010000197.1:0-9036 GCA_037969295.1 Pyrinomonadaceae bacterium
GTTTGCGGTATTGGCTATTTGATGGGCGGTATCGGTGGAAACCAGAACAACGGATTCACGGTCACAGCGCGAAGCTGCGCCGTCGGAAACCTCAGCTTCGCACACGAGCTTGGTCACAACATGGGCAGCCAACATAACCCGGAAAACGGATCCAACCCGACGCTTCCATACGGCTTCGGCCATTATGTTAACGGCAGCTATCGGACGGTCATGTCCTATGTGAACCCATGTGCTTCAGGTTGCACGCGGGTCGCGTATTTCTCGAATCCGAGTGTGATCTTCAACAGCGCACCCACCGGGATAAACAATGCAAGGGACAACGCTCGCTCGATAGACAATACGGCGGACGTCATCGCGAATTATCGATACAGCGGCTCGAGCATCACGATGTCCAACTTTAACGGCGGCGAGGCTCTTCCGCGATTGATCTCGCGGACGTTGACATGGACGTCGGATAATATCGTCGGAAATGTGCGGATCGATATCTCGCGCGATGAAAGCACGAACTGGGAAACGGTGATCGCGTCCACACCGAACGACGGTTCCGAAGCGGTCGTCGTTGGAGGCCGAGCGACGCGACGAGCTCGTCTCCGCATCCTCAGCGTCGACAATCCGACGGTCAGCGATTCGAGTGTGGCGAATATTAGTATTCGGTGAGGAAGAGTTTCTAGCCGCGGATGTACGCGGATGACGCGGATAAAAAGAAGGGCCGGAGTCGGTGTTTGTCGCATAGAGCACCAAAGGTGCGGTTGTAATTTAGCCAGGGGCAACGCCCCTGGAAGAGCCATGGATAGGGATGCCAGCCGCAACGCGGCGGAGTAATCGCCAGCATACCTTACTACGCACCGTTGGTACTTCTCGACAAGATACCGAATGTTTTCCAGGGGCGATGCCCCTGGCTAAATTACGACCGCACCTTTGGTGCTCGGGGCCGAATTTCACGAATGACAACCACATCCAATTCCCGCCTCCGCACACTTACCGACGAATATCTCGCGCTTGAAGAGAAACTCAAGCTCGGCGGCGGGCCCGCGAAGATCGAAAAGAT
Organism: Pyrinomonadaceae bacterium; assembly: GCA_037969295.1. GTDB lineage: Bacteria > Acidobacteriota > Blastocatellia > Pyrinomonadales > Pyrinomonadaceae > OLB17. Next base: position 1,049 of record JBBKXD010000197.1, read on the forward strand.
CCACAAGCAGGGAAAGCTCACCGCACGCGAGCGTGTCGAGCTGCTTCTCGACAAAGATACGTTTTCGCAAGAGATCGGCTTGCTCGTCGCATACGATGAATACGACGGAACGGCCCCGGCGGCGGCGGTCGTCACCGTAATCGGAAAGGTACAGGGACGCGAGTGTGTCGTCATCGCAAACGATGCGACCATCAAGGCGGGTGCGTGGTACCCAGAAACGATCAAGAAAATTCTTCGTGCGCAGGAGATCGCGATGCGCAACCGTGTACCGATCATCTATCTTGTCGACTCAGCCGGCGTCAATCTTCCTTATCAAGGCGGCGTGTTCCCCGGACAGTACGGTGCCGCGCGGATCTTCTACTACAACTCGATCATGCGGCACTATCTAAAAGTCCCGCAGATCGCCGCTGTGATGGGTATGTGCGTCGCGGGCGGAGCGTATCTGCCGGCCCTCAGCGACGTCATCCTGATGGTCGAGGGAACTTCGTTCATGGGTCTCGGCGGTGCAAACCTCGTAAAAGGCGCGACCGGCCAGACGATCGACAACGAAACTCTCGGCGGAGCAGCGACGCACAACCAGATCTCGGGCGTCGCGCATTATCGAACCAGGGACGAGCAGGAGTGCATCGACAAGATCCGCCAACTTGTCACGGAGCTTCCGGCAAAAGAAGCGAGCCGGGTATCGGTGTCAGAACCGGGAGCGGTAGCGACCGGGCCACCCGTTCTTTACGAGTTGCTGCCTGACGATCACAGGGCACCTTACGATATGCGAAAGGTCTTGGATTGTTTCTTGGACGCTGGCACGCTCGACGAGTTCCAGGCTGAGTACGCAAAGGAGATGATCTGCGGAACCGCTCGCATCGGCGGGATACTCGTCGGCGTCATCGCAAACTCTCGCGGGATGTCGAAAGGGAAGCCCGGGACGCCGCCCCGTTTCGGCGGCATCGTCTATACCGAATCCGCCGAAAAAACCGCGTACTTTATCGACAATTGCGATCGCCATTCGACGCCTTTGCTGTTTGTGCAGGACGTGTCGGGATTCATGGTCGGTGCCGAGGCCGAGCACAGCGGCATCATCCGTGCCGGTGCGCGCTTTGTCGAAGCGATGGCGACGGCGAAAGTGCCGAAGATAGTTCTGACGGTAAATCACGCATCGGGTGCAGGATATTACGCGATGGCCGGGCAGGGTTTCGATCCCGATTTCATCTTCTCGCTGCCGACGGGACGCATGGGCGTAATGGAAGGCGACAGCGCCGCCCAGGCGATCTACGGCACACAGATCGAGAAGCTTAGGAAAGACGGAAAAGAACCGCCGCCGGAGATGTTGGAGGAAATGGACAAGGTCCGCGAAACCTACGACCAAGAACTCGATGCCAAACACGCCGCCGCCCGCGGGTTAGTTGATGCGATCGTCACGCCTGAGAATCTGCGCAACGCGTTGATCCTCTCATTGCAGACTTGTTTGAATACCAACACGCCGCATATCGGCGCGTTTGTCTTGCCAGAGATTATTTGAGCAAGTGTCGGCTGTGTGCGAGCGTAAGCCATGCTGATGTGTTGGCTTATTAAGACGCACCATTCCTCGGCAGCGTACGGAGAAAATATGAAGCACTCCAAAGCTCATCGATCCGAGTCTGGTGATTAAGTTCCCGATGCCATCCCGTACTTCGGCTTGCTGATTCAAACTTTTTTCCCGATTTATAAATTCCATGCAATAATTCGGCTATTGTCGCGGCATCCCCAGCAATAGCAATATGGAAAAAGGATCGGCTCAACTGATCGGACGCCTCGTAGAATCATGCGCCGATATGAGTCTGGACGAGCGGAGCGCATTCCTGGATCGGGAGTGCGGAGACGATGATCAGCTCCGGCGGAGCGTGCAGATGGAAATCCGTGCGGCGGCCGACGCGAACACTACGCAATCCTTCTTCAACGACTACAAAAGCGTCCTGCCCGATCATTATCGCCTTATCGAAATGATCGGCCGCGGCGGCATGGCGGAAGTATTTCTTGCCGAGGACACGCGTCTCAGCAGACGCGTGGCCATCAAATTCCTGAACAGTGAGTTTAGAAAAGATCCCGATCGCATGCGGAGGTTTCACCAGGAGGCCAAGGCGGCTTCGGCGCTGAATCATCCGAACATTCTGATCATTCACGACATCGGCGAGAAAGATGGCGTTCAGTATCTCGTCAGCGAATTTGTCCAGGGAGAGACACTCAGTTCCCGGATCTCGAGGGGACATATCCTTTTAGCAGAAGCCGTTGGTATCGCGATCCAGATTGCCTCCGCACTGGCGGCTTCGCATAACGCCGGGATTGTTCATCGTGACATTAAGCCGGACAATGTAATGCTTCGGCCCGACGGAAGCATCAAGGTTCTCGATTTCGGGCTTGCAAAAGAGACTGGGAATCTATCGGGCGCGGTCGATGGCGACGCAAAGACACTCGCGAATATTTCAACCTCACCCGGCTTGATCCTCGGCACGCCGCAATACATGTCGCCCGAGCAGGCACGCGGCAAGCGGCTTGACTCCCGTACCGATATCTTCAGCCTCGGGATTCTAATTTTTGAAATGGTCACGGGACGGCCGCCATTCGTCGGGAATAGTATGGCGGACATCATCGCCTCGATCCTCACAAAAGAGCCGCAGGGGCTTGAGGAGTATCTTGATGACCCACCGTCGACCCTCATCCGCATCGTCCAGAAAGCGCTCCGAAAAGACAGTGAGGAGCGTTACGGAACGATGGACCATCTCCTTTCAGATTTGAAAGACCTTCAGCGCGAGCTCGTCACCGACCCCTATTCCGAGCGCGAGACACGGCACACCCAGGCCAGAACTACCCGTCACAACACGCTTCACACCGTGGCGAGCCGGTTTATGCACTGGGAACCGCTGGTCCTGCTGCTTCCCATCGCACTGATCGCCGGTCTCATCTGGTGGTACTTCGGCGGCGGTCGGCAGACCGAGTCTGTAACAGCGGGCTCTATGCGCTCAATTGGAATCACTAGTTGGAGCAGCCAGCCGGGTGAGTTGATCGCGGCAGCGTCCTTCTCGCCCGACGCGCGAATGATAGCCTTTGCGTCAACGCAATCCGGCGCGACGGAGATCTGGGTTAAACCGACCGCAGGCGGTGATGCGATCCAGGTCACGAAAAACGGGTTCGACAACCAATATCCAGTATGGTCCCAAAACGGCCAGGACGTAGCGTTTGTATCCAATCGCAGCGGTAATCATGGACTGTGGCGCTCCGCATTCACCGGCGGAGAGCAAACCCAGATCGTTGTTGGAGTAGCGGCAACTGCTAGACTCGTCTATTGGTCAAAGAGCGGAAAGATCTACTTTCAGGAAGGTTCTGAGTTGTTCGCCGTCGATGAACGATCGACAGAAAGAATCCCGATTACCGATTTTGAATCGAAGGGAGCGAAGCCGCGGACCATCGAGATATCGGCGGACGAAGCCGCCGTCGCATATTCGATAAAAGACGGCGACCTTTGGAGAGTAAGGATAGAGCGCCTCGATGCACAGACGCAGGAGGAGATCGGGTCGTCGAAAGACCAGATCGATCACATTGCTTGGCACCCTAACGGCAAAAATGTTTTTTACAGTACCTCGGCGGAAGGGGCGTACCAGATATTTGAGGCGGGCGAAGGGAAGCCCGCGCCCGTCCAGCTTTCAAACGGGGACTCGGATTTCTATGTCCAGGATATCTCTGTCGACGGTTCGAAGATCTTGTACGGATCGGTCAGCGAGACTTCAGATCTGTGGACGATCGATAGCGAAGGCTCGCCGGAGTCGGTCGTCGCAAATGATGTCGCGGCGGAATATTGGGCCGACGTTTCGCCGGATGGGAAGAGCATTGTCTATCAGTCAGTCGTACAGGCGGACAGGCCATTCCGCGGTTCGATAAATATCAGGCCGCGAGATGGGTCGGGGACGCCAATTAGGAGTTCGACCGGAGGGTTCTCTCCCGTATGGTCGAACGACGGGCATTGGATTGCGTATTTTCGTCGAACCGATCCCGGGATCGAGATCTGGCGCGCCGGAGCGGCAGGCGATGACGCAGTGAAACTAGCCGACGGTGCAGTTAATCCTCCCAGTTACACCGCTACACCATATTTAAAAATTGGAATAAACCACATCAGTTGGTCTCCGGACAGCCTATCTGTGGCGTACTCGACCCAGGCGGACGGCGTGTCGAACATCTGGCTCGCATCGTTCGACGGTTTGCGGAATGTGCGTCTTACCGACAACAAGGACGCCAGCGATATTTATTGCTGTCCGACGTGGACGCCCGATGGAAAACGGATCGTGTTTACCTCCGCCTACGTAAAGGGAGGCCCACTATCCCAGAGCGGTCATCGACTCTGGCTTTCTCAGTTGGAGAATTCTGAGCAGCAACAGTTGTTTGAGTCGAAAGAGCGCTTTAGATTTCTGGGCCTCGACGAGAGGGGAAGTAGCGCTTTGATCGCCCAGAAGGCGGACCCCGCAGACTTGACTTCAACTCCCGAAACGACCTATATATACGCGCTGTCGATACAGTCAGGTGCGAAATCGAAGGTGAATTCCCTCGATCACGCATATTTTCACAATATCCATCTTTCCCGGGACGGAAGATCTATAGCTTTTGTCTCCCGCCGGGATAATAGAACGGCACTGTGGACCGTACCGGTCAAAGAAGGTATGCCCAGACGACTGCTGGCTGAGAACGATCCCAAGATATCGATCTCGAGCCTGGCATGGTCACCCGATGGAAGATCGATCGTCTTTGGCAAACAGACCCGTACTAACCTGCTTTCTATGCTGAGCAAATAGCTAAATAGGAGGAAGAGCAATGAAAAATAGAGTGATCACCGTCGCACTTTTATTGACCGTCGCATTGGCCGCGTTTATGTTAATCCTTTCGTGCGGTACCGGCCCTCAGAACGTTAATCAAAATCAAAACCAAAACCAGAATCGGGCAGAGACTGAGTCTCAAACCGCGGCTCTCGGTGCCGATGGTGTCTGCGACCTGACGGATCTCCGGCAGAAGATCGCGGGTGTCAAGCGCCGCATCCTTGAGAAGATGAGTGACGACCTTAAGAAGCAGCATAACGGAAACACCGCCCAGGGTTTGCCACCTCGATTCCAATATGAGGTCAGACTTTCGCCCAATGGCAATTACCTCGAGGTTTACTTCGAAAACGGATTTAGCGGTTCGGACGGGCTGAAGGATATGGCCGACGTGCTCAATGATTTTAAGAAAGACAAATGCGTGTTAAAAGTCTATTTTGTTCCGAGGGGAGGCATACCGGTAAATGGAACGGCGAGGACCGATGGTTTTGAATGGACTGCTTGTGAATGGCCAAAGGTAGCGTGTCCGAGTGGTGTGTGCGATACAGAACCGTGTCCCAGCTTTTCGCCTCCTACGGCTAACAGCAACGCAAATACCAATTCGAACACGTCGAACATGAATTCGAATTCAGGCCGCGGAAACGCGAACAATTAACATACAGGAAATCCTGCTCGACTGACGACGCCGAAGCCCTGTGGCGGATCAATGTGACCGGTTTGGCTGGACGGATCTCGGCAGATGGGGTTATGGAGTTTGAGCTTTCCAGATCGATCGAAGTGTTATCTGCGGCGCCGGCGACATTGCGGTCGCTGCTCGAAAAATTGTCGCGTGAATGGACTTCTTTTTCAGACTCAGCCTCGGATAACGGGGTGGTTCTTTCCGATACCTCACCTGAGAAAGCGAAACGGCCGGGGCAAGAGAACCACCCCCCGGCTAAAGCCGTACCCCTCCTTCGTACGGAGGGGAATGCCGAACAAATCCAAAATCTAAAATCTAAAATCCAAAATCAAGAATGGCAGCCGTTCGACATCATCGGGCACCTGATCCACGGCGAAAAAACCGATTGGATCCCGCGTGCGCGGATAATTCTCGGGCAAGGTGAGAATCTCACGTTCGTACCGTTCGACCGTTTCGCGCAGTTTGAAAACTCGAAAGGGAAGTCGGTGACGCAATTGCTGGATGAGTTCGCAGCGCTGAGGGCTGAGAACATCAGCACACTTCGATCGTGGAAACTGACCGACGATCAGCTCGCTCTCGAAGGCATACATCCGGAGCTTGGACGCGTGACTCTCCGGCAGCTTCTCGCGACATGGGTCGTCCATGATCTGAATCACGTTCGCCAGATCGTGACCACGATGGCGAAGCGGTATGACAGCGAGGTCGGAGTCTGGAAAGAGTATTTGTCGATCCTCCAGTAATACGCAGAAGGCAGAAAGCAGAAGGCAGAAGGCAGAAGGCAGAAGGCAGAAAGCAGAAAGCAGAAGGCAAAAGGCAGAAAGCAGAAAGCCGTCTCCTTTCTCCCTCGTCGCTTCTCACTCGTCCCTTTCCGTATTACACTCCCGTCATCGGGTAATGACACACACGAATCTTGTTTACCACATCGTATTCGGGACAAAGGACCGCGCGCCGCTGATAACTCCCCTGTGGGAGCATGAGCTCTACAGATCACTTGCCGCGACTGTGGGGAATCACAAAGGCGAGTTGATCGAGATAAACGGCACGACCGACCACGTCCACATGCTTGTGCGCCTGCTGCCGGCGACGGCGGTCGCCGACTTTCTGCGAGAACTGAAATCCGTTTCGTCAAAATGGATCAGGCGAAATCACAATCCGAAATTCAGATGGCAGCGCCGGTACGGCGCGTTCTCTGTCAGCGAATCCGATACGGCGGTCGTTCGCGATTACATTCGCCAACAAAAACGTCACCACACCCGCCGCTCATTCGACTCGGAATACAGGACGATACTCCGCAGCCACAGCATCAAATTCGACGAACGATATCTCTGGGACTGATCTGGATTGTTCGGTTGTTTTTCTTCAGTATGAGATTGGCACCGCCGTGGTAGCCGAAGCAATCTGTTTGAGTAATTCGTGGTCTCTCTTTTCAGGTTTAATGAAGGCTGAACATCTAAAAGCGCATGAACCGTTTTATCTGGATGGGTGTTTGAGAGGGAATTACTCGCTGTGCAGGTCCTCTTTTCCGCGGAGCATTTCTTCAATATCCTCGCGTCGTGCGGCCATCGAGCCGGCAGGCGACCGCGTTGAAGGATCGCTTGATGCGAACGCGGCTCTTGCGATTTCAGTCAGTGGAAGTTTGGGAGCGTTACCAGCGGTACGCTGCCGGAAGTACCCGACGATCACTGCACACGCGAAGAGACCGACGACCAGGACGACTACGAAGATTAGAATCCCCGACTGCATAGCTCTGGCGAAAGGGCCGATTTCAAACAATCAAAACGATTCGTCAAATTGTTCGTGTTGTTTCGTGCATCTTCGTGGTTGCAGTCTTAAAAATCCAAACCACGAAATCACACGAAGCGACACTAAAAAAGAAAGGTCAGCTAAAACTCACTTCCGAGTTTTTCCAGACTTGCTTGTCGAGCGGGTTCGTCGTCGTTGCTTTAAAGCTCGCGATCGCGTCGGCCTCGTTTTCATAGGTTTCGAAAACAGTGAGCAGTTTTGTCAACATCATCAATTCTTCGACGCTCTTTGTCAGATTCAGTAATTTCACGTCACCGCCGTTGGTTTGAAGCGTCGTCCACGCTGCGATGACCTCGCCCATGCCGCTCGAATCGATCTTCGTGACCTCGCCGAGGTTCAGAAGTATCTTTTTCTCGCCAGCCCCTACCAGGTCCTTAATCGTGGTGTGAAGGTACGCATTTTCTTCGCCGAGCTTTATGCCACCGGCCAGATCGAGGATCATGATGCCGTCCTTCCGACGCTTACTGATGATCAGTGTACTCATCGTTAGTTTCTCCGAACTATGAAGCTGGGGATTTCAGACGAGGGCGGGCGGATTCCCGTAACAATCTGAGAAGAGTGAGCTTTGGACTCTACGGGCTAAAGATTATTCCCCGTTTGACTATATGTCAAATACGCAATATATTGCGTATGTAGCATATACCGGATGTGCAATACATTCTAGAATTCAGAAT
>JBBKXD010000198.1:0-8368 GCA_037969295.1 Pyrinomonadaceae bacterium
GTCGAGATTCCGAATGGGAAACCAAAGAATGAAGCGTCTTCACTTCTAAGTATCAGCCATTGACCTGTCGATGGACGGAAAACTCCGACGTCTGCTTTTCCGTCGCCGGTGTAGTCGCCGGGAACAAGTTTGTCCGTGCTCAACCCGAACTGAAGCGCCGTCACACCGCCGGTGCTCTTGTTGATCCACCATTCGCCGCCGCTCGGACGAAAGATGGCGATATCGCTTTTGCCATCACCGTCATAATCAGCAGGTATAGGGGTATCCGTCGGAATACCAAACTGGATTATGTCGGTTCCGCCGCCTGACTTCGCGATGTACCACGTAGATGCAGACGGTCGGAAGACCGCGGCATCGGCTTTGTGGTCGCCGTCATAATCACCCGGCACGAAAATGTCGGTACTGATACCGAACGGAAATGCATAGAATGATGAATCTTCACTCCGCAAAACATAAAGCTGGCCCTCGGATGGACGCCAGATCGCGACATCCGTTTTCCCGTCACCGGTGTAGTCAGCTGGCACCAGACGGTCGGACGACGCGCCGAACTGCAACGCTGTTGTCTGATTATCCGAGCTGCGGTTGATCCACCATTCACCGCCCGCAGGTCGGAAGATCGAGACGTCAGTTTTATTGTCGCCGTCGAAATCAATCGGGGCTGCTGCGGGAGGAGTCAGGCTCTGAAAGTTATACGCAACGAGCGCGAAGTGCTGATCGGTCGGGTCGGCATTTCCCAGAACGCCGTTACCGTTCAAGGCCACAGAAGAAACCGCCACCGAGAAAAAGGTTCCAGCCGGAATCCCCGCGGGTAAAAATATGTTCTCTACGTTATTGATCGTGTCACCGGATCCGCCGGGAACTGATACACCTCCGCTAAAGACATTACCGCGATAAAACGTTCCACCGACATTAACCTGCAGGTCCAGGTTATTGACGAGGGCCGGATTGCCGGCGCCCGGCGGATCTGTCCAGACAAGCGTTATCCTTACCGGCTTGGTTGAATCCGCGACAGTTCCGATCATGCCCTGGCCCATACCCGGGTCGCTGAAAATAATTTCCTGATTTACATACAAACTCGGCACGCTGGTGTTGAGCATGTACTTCATGTTGATCCGGCCCCAACCTTCAGCGCCATTCGGTATAGCGGCGGCGGTGTTAGCACCGTTCATTTCCTGAGCTGTGTTTATGATTGCCGCCTTTATCAAAGCCGGGCTCGGGGAAGCTCCGACATGACCATTTCTCCAGTACTGCGTGAACAAGGCTGCCGCTCCCGCCACCTGAGGCGCCGCATGAGATGTTCCGCTACTCCATGCATGATTGGCATCGAAGCAGCTTACCGAACCACAACTGCCAGCGCGGCTTCCCGTTATCACGGAGCCAGGTGCCGTGATGTCCGGCTTCACTCGTCCATCCGCAGCGAGGCCCCGGCTCGACGAGCTTGCGAGGTCGTCGACGTTATCAACGGAGGAAGAGAACTCCGTTCTGATGTTCTCGGAATTTCCAACCGCAATTGTGTTTTTTGAAATCTTCGGCCTGGTCAGGCCATTCTGCGAGCTGCACGCGCTGTTGGCTGGAGCGTTTCCACAATTCCCGGCTGAAAAAATGATCGAAAACGGATCGATCGTGCCTGCAAACGAACCGTCCTGCACAAAACCGTCATACTGAGCAGCTAACGAATCATATGAATTTCCGTTTGTGCCCGCACCCCAACTATTGTTCGAAATAGAGCCGGGCACTCCGTTCGGTCCGGGCGTATTCAAAGCGTCGTCGATCGCTTGCGCATCAGTCGTCGTGTTTCCGGACTTCAGGAACGGAATGTTGATTATGTTTGCCTTCGGAGCCACGCCAAGGCCGTAGTTGTATCCAAGTCCATCCAAGATGCCAAAGGGCGTATCTCCGGCGATGATGCTTGCGTTGATGTGACCATGTCCCCCGGACGCCCCGGCAGTCGCACCGCGAAGCGGGCCGTCAACTGTGTTGGTCGATGTAATGTAAAAGCCCCCGTTCCCCGGAATACTGATGCCGTCATCCGACACCATCACCGTCACACCGGTTCCATCTACGCCGAACTGTGACAGTGGATTGTAGCCCGGAGGATTCAGCACAGTTGTGCTCATAAAATTACCGGCGACGATCTGCGCCGCCCGCTCGTCCTCGATCTGCGGTTTCTCGTATTGATCGATGCGAAAAACGTCCGCGATCCTGGAGATCTTATCGAGATCATCGGGAGCCGCGTCGATACGCACTACGTTAAAAAAATTGTTGGGGAGTTTTATCTGGTGAAGGATCTTTCCGCGAATGACGGTCAAGATCTTATCGCTAGCGTCCTGCAAATTGGCCCTGCCGAATACCGCGACATCGAACATCGCGGAATCGCCTTTCACATTGGCGACGAATCGAGCAAGCTCGGGAGATCTTTTTTGATCTGCGGTATATTTCCCGACCCATCGCACTCGTGAGTGGCCCGCGATCTTTGAGATCGCTTCGCCGCTGCCATACACAAAAAATGCCTGGTGCGGAACGTACTGAAGCACCTCGACGCCGGCATCGCGTATGCTGTCGAGCCATGCGTCCTTAGCGATTCCGCCGAATTGAACAACGTAATACCCACCTTCGCTCGGGATCGCGTCGCCCACACCTATTGTCTCTGCCGGCGTAGATTCAACCGGTTCGAATTTTGCACCTGGCAAATTAATACTTGTTTCGATTTTCTGAACATCGAGCCCCGATCGCGACATGTCCGTGCTTTTGTTTTTCGAAAGCACGACGAAGGAGCCAAAGTCTTCGACGATGCGTCCGTACTTCTCGGCTCTGTCCCGATCGTTGATGGAGCGGAACTGCACTCGAACTATCTCCTTCGAACGGTTCCGGATATCCTTCGTCACCTCGTCGCTAATCGAATACTGTTCGAACCTTGCTTTCGGCGTGGGTTCGACGGGGCGCTGCTGCGCACTGTTTCGCCTTTCGCCAACGCCAACGTAAATTGCGATCAACAGAGCGACCGACAAGATCACAAACGCGAAACGCATGCGAGGAAACGAACTACTCATTTTGATTACCTCTGATTATTCTTCTAGGGAAGCTGGACCGCTTTTGACCTGACAGAAAACTTACCATATCGGTGCAATAAAGCACAGCATTTTGCCATTCGATATGCAAGAAAAAGAGCCCCGGACCCTCGACCGGAGCTCTTGACCTAAGCTTTATATGCGCCCTAAATGTTAGGCACCAATATCACGTTTACCCGTCGATTCTTTGCACGATTTAAGTTTGTCGTGTTCGGAGCAACCGGCAAGTTCGCTCCCATTCCTTTCGCTTCGATACGGGCGTCAGCAACGCCAAAACCCACAAGTCGATCGGCAATTGAGCGAGCTCGCTGTCCGGTAAGCGCATCCAGTTCCTCGGCTGTTCCCCTGTCGTCGGTGTGCGCCTCGATAACAACTTTGTAATCAGGATTATTAGCAAGCAGCTCGCCGAGAGGTCCGAGCTTAGTACTAGCGGCCGGCGAAAAGCTGCTCGCCCGCGCAGCCGACCAATAATTTTCCGGCAGCGTTAAGACAATGCCACGCTCGTTCTTAGACACGGCTCCGAAACGTCGGAGCGATTGCATGAATGCACCTTGGCCTGCCTCGAGAATTCCGATCCTCTGTTCTCTTGCACGCTGTTCATCCGACGCTCGACGTTCGTTCTCGATCGACTCAACTCTCGCCTTGGCATTATCCGCCTCGACCTTGGTTCTGCCGAGCTCTTCGCGGAGCCTTCCGTTCTCCGCGCGCAGCTCGCGTATCTGAGTCGAGTATGTCGTTACGTCGCGTTCGGAGAGCTCTCGCTGTCGCGTCTCGTCCTGGAGCTGCTGCCTGAGCTCGGCGATCTGATTCTGCGCATCCGTCAACCGGTCTTCCGCCTGGCGAGTCTCCGCATCGGACCTCGCTCTTTCGTTTCGCTTTTCACGCGCATCTTTTCGAACGTACGCCGTCGATTCCGCTTTCACCGCCCCGCTGATCGCGCGTCGTGCCGCGATGTCGACCGCATCGTCGTCACGTCCGGCTTTCCAGGTATTTTCCGCGTTCGCGAGAAGCGACTCGGCTTCGCGAAGCTCTTCCTGAGCGTCGCGTTCGGCCCCTGCAAACCGTGCGAGAGCCATCGCCTGTTTGGCCTGCAAGATCGTCGAAGGCGTTTTTGAATAATCGATCTCCGCGATCTCCGGCGTCCGGGCATCACGGAAATAGTCGCTGGAGTTTCCGAAATACTGAACTGCTGGCGCGGTTGCGATCGTCTTACCGCTGATGGCGACAGGGCTCAAATTCTCGAGCATGATCGCCTGACTCGGTCGACGGACAAGAAAGTGCGGCTCGGCGGTGATGATCAAGGCAAACGTCTGAAGCGGGGTTGTAACACTGATCTTTGAATCAAACTCAAAGAAACCTCGTCGCTTGATCTCACCCAGATTATCGACCTGCCCGTCGGGTGCGATCGCCCAAACAACATAAGTAGCATAGCCGGCTCCGAGCTCGAACGGCCGGGGCATTTTCGAAACAGAAAGCTCTATCTCCGTTCCGTTTCGGCTCGTTCGCTTCATTCGGGCTTCGCCCTTCATCCGCGGAAAACGCGTCGTGCCCCGAAACTGGACCATCACCGGCTCATCAAGCGGATAAGTAATCGCGGTTGTCCGGCGCGGAACGTCCAGCTGACCATAGCCGACACCGACTAATACAAAGACGAGGAGAAACGTAAACAACATTCCGAGAAGCCCTGAATTTTTCATATTGTTGATCTCCGAAAAGGAGGTCTTGATAAAAAGATGCCACAGAAGATTCAATCGTTGCAAAGAAGGTAACTTGGACAAACCGCGTGGGAAACAAGTATATTCAACTTTTTCACGAGCCCGATGAACGAGTTCCGCCGACTACTAAAATACGTCCAGCCGTACTGGCTGACTTTTACGTTCGCCCTCGTGACGATGGTGCTGGTCGCTGTCTTTGAAATCGCCACGGGCGCCCTTCTCGTTCCGATATTCGGACAGTTTCTTCCCGGGGCCGCAGGAAAATCCGAAACGCTTTTCAGTTTGCAGCAATTTATTCCGCAGGAGCCGTGGTATCAGGCGTGGCTGGCGATCTCGCTCATGCTGCTGACGTTTACGATCTGCAAAGGCATTGCCGAATTCTTTTCCTCATACTTGATGGCAAAGATCGGACAAGCGGCAATTCTCGATCTTCGCCGACAGCTTTACGATCATCTGCTTCGCCAGCCTTCGTCATTCTTTGAAAAGCATCGCACGAATTTTTTGGTGTCCCGGCTGGTGGTCAGCTGCTCGGCGATAGAGATGGCGGTTTCCGCGAACCTTCGCGATGTTCTCCGCGAAGGGTTCATGCTCATCTTCTTTTTCTCGGCGGCATTTTATTTCAATTGGCGGCTTATGCTCGGTGCAATGATCATTGCGCCGATCATCGCCTTTCTTACTACTAAGTTCAGTAAGGCCCTCCGACGACTCGCCGAAGAAACTTTCGAAGGCAACAAGCTCTTAAATGACACGGCTCAGGAAACGCTCTCGAATCAAACGATCGTGAAAGCATATTCGGCCGAAGATCGCGAGAAGGAGCGCTTCGGCCGGATCGCACAGGTCATCGCGAAAGCGAATCGAAGGTCGGGCCGAATCGCCGCGACCTCGCCGCCGACCATCGAAATAATCGGCACCATCGCGATGCTCATCCTTTTCTATTTCGGCTTGCGTGAGATCAATGCCAACCGGATGGACGCGGCGCAGTTTTTTACTTTCCTGTACTTCCTTTTTCGCAGCTACGATCCGATGCGAAAGATCTCACGTCAACACAACGAGATCTCGAAAGCATTCGCCGCAGCCAAAGACGTCTGGAGCATTCTCGACGAAGATGAAACGCTGCCCGAAAGAAGCAACCCCGTTTCTCTCAGCTCGCTGGCCAATGCCATCGAGCTGAAGGACGTTTCATTCAAATACAAGAACGATCCGCAAAAGAAGATCCTCGACAATGTTTCGCTTATCGTTCCGAAAGGCTCGATGGTCGCTCTCGTGGGTGAAAGCGGGGGTGGAAAATCGAGCTTGATCCGGCTGATCCAGCGACTCTATGATCCGAGCTCCGGTTCAATACTTTGGGACGGCACCGACATTCGCGATGCTCGGGTAAGCGAGCTCAAGAAAATGATCGCACTCGTCACGCAGGAAACCGTGCTTTTCAACGACACGATCCGATATAACATTTCGTACGGAAAGCCCGATGCGACCGACGAAGAGCTTGCTCACGCCGCGAAAGTCGCGTACGCCGCGGACTTCATAGACGAGCTCCCTCACAAATTTGACACACTCGTCGGTGAGCGTGGAGTTTTCCTTTCCGGGGGACAGCGGCAGCGGATCGCGATCGCCCGTGCGGTGCTAGTCGATGCCCCGGTGCTGATACTCGATGAAGCGACCTCGGCACTGGATGCCGAGTCTGAGCTTCTCGTTCAGAAGGCGCTGAGTAACCTGATGAGCAACCGGACATCGATCGTCATCGCACATCGCTTGTCGACGGTGCGTAAGGCGGACAAGATCGTCGTTATGGAACGAGGCAAGATCGTCGAGACTGGTACCCACAGAGAATTGCTCGAAAAGGGCGGCAGATATAAAAGGCTTTATGAGCTGCAATTCGCGGACGAGGAGTTTGACGTGCCGGCTTTGGCAGGCGAACCCGAACAGAACGCCGGCTGAAGCCGGTACTCACAAATTATGAAATCAATGACCGGATTCGGCCGCGGGGCCGTTACTGAGACAGACTTTTCCGTGACGGTCGAATTAAAGACCGTCAACAACCGCTTTCTCGACGTAAGCCTTCGCCTGTCGAACGAAATGCAGCCAATCGAAGCCGAGATCAAGCGGCTCATCTCGAGCCGGCTTTCGCGCGGCCGAGTCGACGTAATTGTTCAGTACGATCGCCCCGAGGAAATAAATTACGAGCTGAACCGTCCAATGATCGTAGGCTATCTCGCAGCGATGAAGAAGATGCGGGAGGAATTCGACCTCGCCGGCGAGCCGGACATCAACGTGATCGCAAAGCTTCCCAACGTAATGATCTCGAAGAAGGACGAGTTGAGCGAGGCCTTCGCATTCGGCGTCGCAACGGCTGTGAACTCCGCGCTCGAAGATCTTGAGAAGATGCGTTTAAGCGAAGGCGAAATGCTGAAGACAGAGTTAGCGTCGCGACTCGACACGATCGAGCAGCATCTTCCATCGATCGAAAGCGAGGCCGAATCCATCAGCGAAGAGTATCGACAGCGTCTTACGAGGCGAATCGGCGATCTGCTTGAAAAAAGCGAATCGCAGATCGAGCTCGATCAAGGCCGGCTCGCGCAGGAAATCGCCTATATCGCCGATCGAGCCGACATTTCGGAGGAGATCACACGGCTCAAAACGCATATCGAGCACTTTCGCACGATAATGAATGAGGATAAAGAGGTCGGAAAGCGTTTGGATTTCTTGACTCAGGAACTAAATCGCGAGGCGAACACGATCACGTCGAAGACCAACAATATGGTCGTCAAGGAGAACGCCCTCGCGGTCAAGAGCGAGATTGAGAAAATCCGGGAACAAGTGCAAAACGTGGAATAACGTAAAACGGAAAGTGGAAAATGGAAAACGTTCTTCGCGAAAAATCCTATAAGTTTGCGTTGAGAATGGTAAATCTCTATAAATACTTGACGAATGAAAGATAAGGAGTTCGTCCTTTCGAAACAGGCATTGCGCTCTGGCACCTCGATTGGAGCGAATGTAGTGGAAGCCAATCAAGCTCAGTCAAAGGCGGATTTCATTCATAAACTTTCTATTTCGCTTAAGGAAGCCTTTGAAACGCAATATTGGGTTGAATTATTAAGGGATGGAGAATACTTGGGTAAGGATCAAGCTGAGTCATTGATCACCGACTGCTGTGAATTACAAAGAATCCTGACTTCATCGATCCGAACAGCCAAGGCTTCGGCGAGGAGATAGCCGCGGATTTTCCATTATCCGTTTTCCACTTTCCGTTTCTCATGCAAGGAAACCTGATCATCATAAGCTCGCCCTCCGGCGGCGGAAAAGGCACATTGATCCGCGAAGTGTTGGAGATCGCTCCGCATATAGGCTATTCCGTTTCACTGACGACGCGTGCACCGCGATTCGGCGAGGAAAACGGGAAGCATTATCACTTTGTCACGCAATCGGAATTCGAAGCATACAGGGAAAAAGGCGGATTTCTCGAATTCGCAGAGGTCCACGGTCATTCCTACGGAACGTCTCTGGAACAAACGGAACAGATGACCAGCTCCGGAATGGACGTCATTCTCGAAATCGACGTCCAGGGTGCAGCGACGATCCTGCAAA
>JBBKXD010000199.1:0-2696 GCA_037969295.1 Pyrinomonadaceae bacterium
AGCCAGTCAAAGTCACGCAGATCTCGTTTTTCGATTATTGCTACCATGCTTGACCGTTCTCAGTCGATCGGATGCGTCCCGGCCGGCGGCGTCCTGACATTGGTGGCGGACGTCGCCGATTCAAGTGGCTTTATGCCCTTGGATGCCATGTAGGCCTCGTAAACGCCCTTCGCCGCCGGTGCCGCATGACTGCCGCCGAAACCAACATTCTCGACGAGAGCGATCACGGCGATCTCCGGCTTGTAAGCCGGAGCAAAACTGACGAACCACGCGTGATCCTTGTTGGCGCCAACATCTTTGCCTAACGACGCGACCTGCGCGGTCCCTGTTTTACCGGCGATCTCAAATCCCGGGATCCGAATTCCGGCACCCGTTCCGCCGCCGTTGACTACTGCCCACATACCGTGGACGACGACCTCTTCCTGCTCCGGAGTCATTTCGATCAATTTCGGTTCGGGGCCCTGATACCCAAAGCCATCACGCGGCTCGATGTAATTAAGGTCGCCTAACTCTCCAATAGCTCCGATCGGCCGAAACTCTCTTAGAAAATGCGGGATGTACATTTTTCCGTGCACGCCGATGCTGGCGACGGCCCGCAACATCGAGACGGGTGTTACGACCACCGTGTCCTGACCGATCGACGCGTAAACGGTCCGAATGTCACTCCAGCGTCCCTCACGTTTCTCTATGATCGGTTTCCAACTCTTCGGCGTCTGACTGACCTTTTCGTTTGGAAGATCGACGCCAGTTCGCCTGTCATACTCGAAGGTCTCGATCATCTGGATCATGCCTTCGATCTTCATTTTCAATCCGAGACGGTAGTAATAGCCGTCGCAAGATTTGGTAATCGCGTATGACAGCGGCGGCGTGCCGTGGCTACCCATGCATCGCGTAAATTTGTTTCCAATCTGAATGCCTCCGCCGCAGGCCAGGTTCGAGTTCTTCACGGTTATCACGCCCTGCTGCAGCGCGGCGACGGACTCCGGGATCTTCCATGTCGATCCCGGTGGATAGCGCCCCTGAATGGCCCGGTTATAAAGCGGTCGCTTCTCGTCCTGCCAGTACGCGGCGATCTGCTTCCGGCCCTCGGTTGTTTTGCTCCCCTGTACAAAGACGTTCGGATCGAAGGACGGAAGCGAAGCCATGACCAGGATCTCTCCGTTATTCGGATCCATCGCGATTATTGCGCCTCGTTTTGACGCCGATTCGGCCAGCTTCTGTTCGGCCGCCAACTGAAGGTCAAGATCGATGGTAGAAACCATGTCCTGGCCACCTTGCGCCGGCACGACACCGATCTCGCTTTGAACACGGCCGCGACTATCAACGATCACTTTCCGGTAACCCGGCTTGCCGCGAAGAAATTCATCGTAATACTGTTCGAGCCCACCCTTGCCGATAATGTCACCCGCCTTAAGGCCCTTTTCTTTCCACTCGTCGCTTTCAAGTTGTTTCGGGCTGATCTCACCCACATATCCGAGCACGTGGGCCAACTGGGTTCCGTGCGGATAGAAACGCTGTGGCTGGTTCTCGATGCGGAGTTCGGGGAATTCGAGCGAGTGCGATTCAACCCACGCGATGTCCTTAATGGTCGCGTTCTCTTTCAATACCATCGTCTCAAACTCGTTTTGTTTCTTGATGAGATCGAGGCGTTCGACAACAAAGCTTGGTTCGAGATCTAGTCCCGACGCATACTCTTCAACACGCGAAGTGACGTCGATTTTCTTGATCGGCTCGTTCGACAAGACAACATTCCAAGTCGGGCGAGAATCGACCAGGATCTTTCCGTTACGATCAAATATCACACCGCGCGGCGCCGGAATCGGAATGTGACGAATTCGCTGGTTCTCGGCCCGTTCGGCGTAGTGCTCACCTTTGACGACCTGCAGGTAGTACAGACGAACTCCAAGAATTCCCAAGAGTACGAACGCGACGATCTGTATCGTCCCGATCCGTGCCCCGAGATTCTGTGAATATTCGTTTAGCTTCATATGCCCTTCTTATTTACTTAGGCGGATAGGGTTTCGTCGCCGGGTCTGCCGCCTCGCAGGAAACATCTCACGTCGTCTGGGCCGCGTTTTCTCGCTCAGGACAAAGTCAAGAATCAGATAGATAATCGTACCCGCGATCGTCGTGCCGATAAGAGTGTAGGAGATGATCACTAAGGCCTCGCCTGCAGGTTCCTGGCCGAGCAATCGATGCGTTCCGTAGTAGACCAGATCGTCCAGGAAACATGCTCCGGCTATGACGGGGATGCGGAGCAAAAGGTTGTCCATGTAGACGCGACGGGCGAGCTCGGAAACCATGTATGCTATCAAGGTTTTAGAGAAGCCGTTCGCCCCGAGAAGGCCGCCGCTGAGAGCGTCTACCGCTATCCCCGCAAAAGTTCCGAAGAAGATCGCCTTGATGGCGTTGCGCTGGAGCGCGGCGTAGACAACGATAATTAGTGGAAAATCTATGTAGGCAAGCGGCTCGGCGACACTCCGCAAAGTCCATTGAAGCAGGACCGCGACGATCAATGCGATTGTGATCTTGAGATTTTCCATCCGCTGCTACTTCTTGGCGTCTTTTAACGCATTCGGAAGTTTCTGGTCAAATTCAACTTTTGCCGGCGGTTCGTAAAGCAAAACGCCCACTTCTTTTATCGAGTTGATCGCGGCGCTCGGCCGGATAAATATCTGGTGTGGTACGGTCGCGGA
>JBBKXD010000200.1:0-11902 GCA_037969295.1 Pyrinomonadaceae bacterium
GCGAGCATTCCGATATAGTCGGCCGCTGCACGATCCATGTTGCCGGCCGATTTCGAAACACCGCGAAATATATTTCCGCCGCCGACGACGATCGCCACTTCGACACCGAGATCGTGGACAGCCTTGATCTCTCTCGCCACCGACTCCGCCATCTCGATGTCAATGCCGTAGCTCTGACGACCCAACAAGGCCTCGCCGGAAAGCTTTAGAAGGATGCGTTTGAAAACGGGTTTCATAGTTTCTAGTTCCTGGTTTCTAGTTCCTGGTGTTTACAAAACTTGAAACAAGGAACTAGAAACTAGAAACGAAGTTAGCCGACCATCGACGCGACCTCGGCCGCGAAATCGTCCACTTTCTTTTCGATGCCTTCGCCCATTTTGTAACGGGTGAAGCGGCGGACCGAGATGTTTTCTTTTATCGAGCCGATCTTTTCGGCGACCAGTTCGCCGATCGTCTTGCTCGGATCTTTGACGAATGGCTGATCGACCAGAACGTTCTCTTCGTAGAATTTGTTCAACCGGCCCTCGATGATCTTGTTCAGAACATCTTCCGGCTTGTTCGCGTTCTTCGAATCGTTCTTGAGCTGCTCGCGCATGATCTCACGCTCTTTGTCGAGCTCGGCCTGCGGAACTTCGTCACGCGTCGCGTAGCGCGGATCCGAAGCCGCGACATGCATCGCGACGTCCTTCACAAGCTGTTGAAACTCTTCGCCGCGAGCGACGAAATCGCTTTCGCAATTGATCTCGACGAGCACACCGACCTTTCCGCCCATGTGAATGTACGAACCGACAACGCCCTCGGCCGTGACGCGTCCGGCTTTCTTTCCGGCCGTCGCCATTCCTTTCTTTCTTAAGATCTCGATCGCTGCTGCTTCGTCTCCGCCGGACTCAACCAAAGCATTCTTGCAATCGACCATCCCCGCCCCTGTTTTTTCTCGCAGCGATTTCACCGCGCTTGCCGTAACTTCTGCCATAACTACTCCGATTATTGATTCCTACTATAAAAATGCGTAGCCAATTCACCCTTGAGGAAAAAAGCCACGCTTCGAAAATAAAAAATATGTTAGCTTGCCGCCGCTTCGTTGCTTTCTTCTGTTTCGGTCTTTGTCGCTTCAGCCGCCGGTTCCGAGGTTTCGGCCTGTGGAGCCGGTGCATCGGTCGCCGTATCCGAAGCTTCGGACTGTGCGGCCGCGGCATCAGTTGTCACAGCCGGTTCCGAAACATCATCGGACGCTTCCACATCCGCTGCCTCGTCCTCGACTACCTCGTCACCATCACCTTCCTCATCGGGATCCGTGATGCCGGCTTTACGCAAACTCGCGGCAATATCGATCTCTTCGGTTTCAACTTCGGGAGCTTCTTCAGCCTGAGCCGTCCCGCCTTCGGTCCCGATCTGTTTGCCTTCGAGGATCGCGTCGGCAACACGCGACGCGAATAAACGGATCGCACGCAGTGCGTCGTCGTTTCCGGGAATGACCTGGTCAATGCCTTCGGGCGAGCAGTTTGTATCGACGACGGCAACGATCGGGATACCGAGCCGGTTCGCTTCCTTGACGGCAATATCCTCTTTGCGCACGTCGATGATGAACATCATGTCCGGCGGGCCGCCCATGTCCTTGATACCGGCAAGGTTCTTCATCAAGCCTTCGTGCTCGCGGTCGAGCTTAAGACGCTCTTTCTTTGTGAGCATCTCCATACGGCCGTCTTCACGCATCGTCTCGATCTCTTTAAGTTTAGCGATCGATTTCTGGACTGTTTGATAATTGGTAAGCAGTCCGCCGAGCCATCGGTTGTTGACGTAATACTGCCCGCATCGCTCCGCTTCTTCCTTGATCGCGTCCTGAGCCTGACGTTTCGTGCCAACAAACAGAATTTTCTGATTAGGGCGCTCGGTCAGCGATTCGGTGACGTAATTGAGAGCGTCGCGAAACAGCTTCTGCGTTTTTTGAAGATCAATAATATAAATGCCGTTGCGTTCGCCGAAAATGTATTCCTTCATCTTCGGGTTCCAACGGCGGACTTGGTGACCAAAATGAACTCCTGCTTCCAAGAGTTCTTTCATCGTAACTGTAGCCAAAATTTATCTCCTTGGTTTATGTACTCAGCGAGGTAATCAAAAGAACCAAAGAACCCCGCTAATGGTTTTCGGTCTTCGGTATTGGGTCTTCGAAAACCGAAGACCAAAAGCCAAAGGCCATGTTCTTAACGTTTCGAGAATTGGAAGCGCTTTCTAGCTCCCTTCTGTCCGTACTTCTTACGTTCCTTCTGACGCGGATCGCGCGTGACCAGGCCAGCCTTTTTCAAGGAAGGCCGAAGGTCGGCGTTAAATTCCATCAGCGCACGCGTGATGCCATGACGAACCGCGCCTGCCTGGCCCGCGGTACCGCCGCCATCGACATTCACGAGAATATCGAACTTGCCGGCCGTCTCGGTTAGGCTGAGCGGCTGGCGGATGATCATCCGCAACGCTTCGTTAGGGAAGTAAGCATCAAAAGGACGACGATTGACAATTATGTCGCCCGAACCCGGACGCAGGTAAACACGTGCTGTCGAAGTTTTTCTGCGGCCGGTACCGTAATACTGAATGTCTGCCATATCTTGATTTTGGATTTCGGATTTGGGATTTCGGATTGCACAGATCGCAAATCGAAAATCGCAAATCGCAATTAGATTTCGATTGCCTCAGGTTTTTGTGCGAAGTGACGGTGATCGCCATCCGCATAAACTTTTAATTTCTTAACCATCGCCTTGCCGAGCTTTGTCTTCGGCAGCATGCCCTTGACCGCCAGTTCGATAACCTTTTCAGGCTTTTTCTCGAACATCTCCTTGACGGTGGTTTCACGCAATCCACCCGGATACAGCGTGTGGCGGCGATAGAGCTTCTGATCGTTCTTTGAGCCTGTAAAGACGGCCTTGCGGGCGTTGATCACAATGACGTGGTCGCCCATATCGAGGAACGGTGTCCACGCCGGATTGTTCTTGCCGGAGATCATCCGAGCTACCTCTGTAGCCAGACGACCGACGGTCTTACCCGCAGCGTCGACGACGAACCATTTGCGGTTTTCGGCCAAGCCTTTCCCGCTCGGAAAATAAGTACTCATACTAATGCCTACACTGATAGCTATTTTCGCCAGAAAGCGAACTGATAGAGTATCTAAACGACTGGGTCAGGTCAAGTTGGGCGAGGAATTTTCGGGTACACGAGTCAGAACCGGGAGCGGGAGCGGCCAGGTTGCCCGTCGACGTTCAAAGCGGGTCACGGGCAGACATGTTGTTGGGTTAAGGAGCCACCCGGTCGCTACCGCTCCCGGTTCTGACCCTTTCAGCCGCTATCATTAGCCCGACCATCGTCTTGGCATCCTCGATCTCGCCATTTCGGATCATTTCTAGAAGATCATGGAATGTGTGTCGTTCAATCGTCAAAAATTCATCTACTTCAAGGTTTTGTTGGGTCTCGGTGAGCTCGGTGGCCAAATACACAAACATCTTCTCCGTGAGAAACCCGGGCGAAACGTAAAATTCGGTTAGTTTCTCGATCTTCGCTGCCCTTACACCGATTTCCTCCTCGAGCTCACGGATCGCCCCGATCTCCGGATCTTCACCCGCATTCAACGTCCCGGCACAGATCTCGAGCAGATACTTCCCGGCAGCGTGGCGATATTGCCTGACGAGAGCGACGGTCCCGTCGTCAAAAACCGGAATGACGACCGCACTGCCCTTATGAACGACGATCTCGCGCTTGTATTCGACATCGCCTTCGCGAATCGAGTCGACGCGGATGTCGAAGACCTTACCCTTATAGATATCGGTGGAGGAGAGTAATTTCATGAGACGTTAGAAACGATAGGATGGAAAGGCGGGTTTAAAGCCGCCTGGAGACTCTGGCCAGCCCACCTTTTCAAATCCTCTCCCGAAGAGAAGCGGTTCGGCGACGATTTGATAAACTCCGCTCTGATTCATTGGAATCCAGCCATATTTCTTCCATCGAGCGCTTATCGTGTCCAGCAAGCCAGACGAATCCGTGTACGAATCTACTGAGAATTCATAAGTTAATCGCACATAGCGGGCCTCGCCGAGTGCCAGGCCAATCTGATTGATATAGTCGCCCGAGGCGTCTCGAAACCAGCCGGCGCTGCCTTCCCAACTATGGCCGTTATCCCCGTACGCATTTTTTATCAAAGAGTATTTCTGGATGATCTCGAGGTTGTCTTCGAAGGGGAGACTGGCACGCGGCTCGAGAATCACAGTCAGATTGTCAGGCGGTTTCTCGGTGTCAAACAGACTCGCTATCGAGCGTAGATTCCCGCTCTGTGACAGATTCGGGCGTATTATTTTTGTGAATCCGAGTTTATCGCTCACTGGTCCCCGCGCAGCATCGATAGGAGAGAAATAGAATTCTAGTTTCGAGAGCCCCGTCCCGAAGGAAAGGCGCGGGTCAATCAGAATGATTGGCGTAGAGCCCGTGTTCTCAAACTCCATCAAGAGTTTGCCGGACCACAGCACTTGCCCCTTCGTATGAGTTGCCTTTCCCTCAGACAACCGACCTCGCAATACTAGCCCGAGATCGGCCGACGTTTGGCCAGAACTGGCCCCGAACGCGATCAAACTGAAGATTAAGGTTGTGATCGAAAGAATCAGGGACTTCATAATCGGAGACTCCGGTATGCCGATTCTAGCATGCCAACGCGACCGACTGATGTACAATTCCCCTGTACTTTTGTAAGTTTTAATCAGTCCTCATTGATGGCTAAATTGCAAATAGGTTTGGGCGTATCGGGCGGAATCGCGGCTTACAAAGCTGTCGAGGTGATGCGCCTGTTACAGAAGTCGGGATGCGAGGTTTCCGTCGCAATGACAAAACACGCGACGGAGTTTGTCCAGCCGCTGACGTTTCGGGCGTTGACCGATAAACATGTGATCGTCGATGACTACGATCCGACAAATCCCGATCCGATCGCACACATAAATTTCTCGCAGACGATCGATCTACTTCTTATTGTCCCGGCGACGGCGAACATTATCGCGAAGTTTGCGAACGGAGTTGCCGACGATTTTCTTTCGTCCACATATCTCGCATCGAATGCACCGGTTCTGATCGCTCCGGCGATGAACACGTCGATGTGGGATAACCCCGCGACGCAGCGGAACATAGAGCAGCTTAAGACAGACGGCGTGCATTTTGTCGAACCTATTGCGGGCGAGCTTGCATGCAAGACGGTCGGGACCGGAAAGCTCGAGGATGTCGAAAATATTGTGGCCCAGGCGATGCGGCTTTTGACCGCCGAGACGCGGAGGCGCGGAGAAGGGGAGAAGGGGAGAAGGAGAGAAGGGGAGCGAAGTCCCCAATCCGCGATCCGCAGTCCGCAATCCGAAGATCTGCTGGGCGAACGCCTCCTGATCACCGTCGGCGGGACTCGTGAGGCTATCGATCCGGTGCGATTCATCTCAAATCATTCGTCGGGAAAGATGGGATTCGCCGTTGCTCAAGCGGCTCACGCTAGAGGTGCCGAAGTAACGATCGTCGCCGGCGTGACGACAGCGGATCCGCCGGCTGACGTAAGACTGATTCGTGCCTTGTCAGCTGGAGAGATGCACGCCGCGGTGATGAAAGAATTGCCAAACGCGACAATATTTATCGGTGCCGCGGCGGTGGCGGATTACGCTCCGGCAAATTCCGCGGACGCAAAGATCAAGAAGGACGGCAAGGATGTAATGACGTTGGAATTGAAAAAGACGCCGGATATTTTGTCTGAGGTTTCGGCCAAAAGAACGGGGGGATTGCTTGTGGTCGGATTCGCCGCCGAGACGAACGACGTAGTCGAGTACGCCCGTTCAAAAATGAAAAAGAAGAAACTCGACATAGTTGTCGCGAACGACATAACGAAAGCGGGCGCCGGCTTTAACACCGATACAAACATCGCCACGATTCTCACGCCGGCAAGCGAGACTGAGCTTCCCATAATGTCGAAGCGCGATCTGGCGGACCGCATCCTGGACGAATTGGTCAAACTCCGAGATACCTAAGACGATTTTTCCGAATAGATTCGAGATGATAGATTCTAGTTTGCTGGTTTCTCGAATCTAGTATCTCGAATCTCGAATCTATTCAAAAGAAAACGATGGGGAACGAACTTTCCGATTTGATAGATGACGTTCGTGAGCAGGTCTTGTACCTGCGTGAGCTCGGGGTTGATGCAGTTGATGTAAAGCTCCCGGAATCGACGCGTCCTATCGTTAACGAGCACGAACCCGTTATCTCGGCCTCACCGCAAAAGATCGAAATCAAAACTCCACCTATAAAATCGCGAACGGGTTCGCGTCTCGCATCGCTGCCTTCATTAGCAAAGCGTGCGCCGTCCGAAGAAAAGGCTGGGACGAGCAGGGCACAAGCCGCGGAGAATCAGGTAGCAGTCGACTCAACCGGACCATCAGGTTCAGAATCGGCCTCCGAAACAATATTCGGCGATATCGCCGGCCTGCCTGAGTCGAACGAGACAATGGAACAGATCTGGGCCGATATCGGGAATTGTACGCGCTGCCCGCTTCATGAAGGACGCACTCAGGTCGTTCATACGGTCGGAAATTATCAATCAGACCTGATGTTTATTGGCGAAGCTCCAGGTGCGGATGAGGATGCGAAAGGCGAACCCTTTGTCGGACGGGCCGGCCAGCTTCTCAATAAGATCATCGAAGCGATAGGAATGAAGCGCGAAGAGGTTTGCATCGCCAATATCAACCGCTGCCGTCCGCCAGGCAACCGTCAGCCGACGCTGCCCGAGGCCAACACCTGCAAGCCGTTCTTACTGCGCGAGATCGCCGTGATCCGGCCGAAGGTGATCGTCGTCATGGGCAACACCGCTCTCCACAATCTGCTTGATACAAAAGTTGGGATCACACGAATGCGCGGCCAGTTTCATGATTACTTCGGCGTGAAGGTGATGCCGACATTCCATCCGGCGTACTTGCTTCGCGATCCGAGCAAGAAACGTGAAGTGTGGGACGATATGAAAAAGGTCCGGGAGTATTTGGTTTCGGTCGGCAGCGCATAAAATATCGACACCGAAATTCAGCATGCAAGCAGATCGAATATGTCGCTGATGCGGAAGATCACCGCCGGGCTAGTTTCCGCATGGCAGAGATTTCGATACTCGGCGGACGATCTCATAGTCCTGGTCGATGACGACGGCAGACCCATCGGAACGGCTCCGAAGCGTTCATCGCACAATGCCAAAACAAAGCTCCATCTCGCGTTCTCAGTTTTCCTTTTCAATCACCGGGGCGAACTGCTCCTCCAACAACGAGCGCTTAAAAAAAAAACCTGGCCCGGGGTATGGTCGAATTCATGCTGCGGCCACCTGATGCCCAATGAATCAACCGGCGATGCCGCGAGACGAAGATTGAAATACGAGCTTGGGCTTTCCGACGTGGATCTGACGATCGCATTACCCGACTTCCGATACCGTGCGGAAAAGGACGGAGTGGTCGAGAACGAGATCTGTCCGGTTTTGATCGGCGTCACAGATGCACATGTGATACCGAATCCGTCGGAAGTTTTGAGTATTCAATGGATAGATTGGAACGAATTCTTAAACACGTTGAATGAGCCTGAGAGCGCAATCTCTCCCTGGGCGGAAGAGGAAGTTCAGCTTTTGAGACGGAGCGATGTCTTCAGGAACTGGTTTGCGAAGAACGTCGAACCTTCCAGTACGTCTCGCTCGCTGTGATAATCTGGCATCAATAGGAGTTTCATCAGCCACAAGATCATGAATGTTATTTTTTCGACCATCGTCCTCTTTTCACTTCTCGTTCTCCCGCTCTCGCTCGCCGCCCAAAAAGGCTCGTTTGCCGAGATCAAGCAGCTTCAAGGACCGCAGAATCCGCGGCTCGGATTTGTAATTCACGGTGGTGCCGGCGTCATAACCCGCGGCTCGATGACGGCGGAAAAAGAGAAACAGTACAAGGCTAAGCTCGAAGAGGCGTTGCTCGCCGGCTATAAAGCGTTGCAAACGGGCAAGACAAGTCTTGATGCCGTCGAAATCGCGATCCGGATGCTCGAAGACTCTCCGTTATTCAACGCGGGCAAGGGTGCGGTCTTTACGGCCGATGGAAAGAACGAGCTCGACGCCTCGATCATGAACGGCAAGACGCTCGCCGCGGGAGCGGTAGCCGGTCTGCATCACGTCAAGAATCCGATCACGCTTGCTCGTGCAGTTATGGAGCGATCGCCACACGTGATGATGATCGGAGACGGGGCGGAAAAATTTGCGAAAGAGCAGAACATCGAGCTCGTCGATGAAAAGTATTTCTGGACGCAGGAGCGATGGGACGCCCTGCAGAAAATCCTGACGGAAGAAAAGGCGAAGGAGACGCAAACCGCGAAGCCGACGCAAACCGCGAAGCCGAAGGGCACGAGTCAGAATCTGAGCGAGCTTCCTTACAACAAATTCGGTACTGTCGGCGCGGTCGCTCTGGATAAGGACGGCAATCTTGCGGCGGCGACATCTACGGGCGGCATGACGAATAAGAAATATGGCCGCGTCGGCGATGCTCCGATCATTGGCGCGGGAACCTACGCGAACAATGACAGTTGCGCCGTGTCGGCGACCGGCTGGGGCGAATTTTTCATCCGCATCGGCGTCGCCCGCGACATCTGCGCGCTCATGGAATATCGCGCCATGCCGATCCAAAATGCCGCCGACCTCGTCATCAAACAGAAGCTTCAAAAACTCGGCGGTGACGGCGGAATAATCGGGCTCGATAAGTTCGGGAACATAGCGATATCTTTCAACTCCGAGGGAATGTACCGGGCCTATATAAACGCCGACGGAAAGCCGGTCGTTGAAATATACAAAGACTAAAAAGTGAAAGAGTGAAAAGGTGAAAAAGTGAAAAAGTCGTGACACGCATTCTTAACTTTTTCACCTTTTCACTCTTTCACATTTAAACTTTTATGTTGAGTGCTGAAATTATCGCTGTCGGTTCCGAGCTTCTCACACCTGAGAAGACGGATACGAATAGTCTGTGGCTGACCGAAAAGCTGATGGGTATCGGTGTTGAGGTTAAGCTCAAGACCATCGTCGGCGACGACGAAGCCCGGCTCGAGGAGGCGATTCGCGACGCTATGAAGCGCTCGGATATCGTCATCACGACGGGCGGCCTCGGACCTACCGAGGACGATGTCACCCGACAAGTCTCGGCACGTGCAGCCGGCCGTGAGCTTAAATATCACGTAGAGCTCGAAACCCATCTCCGCGAACGGTTTCGCCATTGGGGACGCGAGATGCCGGAGATAAATAAGCGGCAGGCCTTTGTCATCGACGGAGCCGATGTTCTTCCGAATCCTCACGGCTCCGCTGTCGGAATGATGTTGAAGGATGCGGGCAAATTCCTTGTCGTTCTGCCGGGCCCACCGCGCGAGATGCGACCGATGTTCGAGGATCATGTTCTCGAATCGATGAGATCCGTTGCCGGCAATATTTCCGTCGCGAGGCGTGTCCTTCGCGTCTCGGGTATGGGCGAATCGGCGCTGGATGAGTTGATCGCCCCGATCTACAAAACCTATCCGACAGTTCAGACATCGATTCTCTTCAATCGAACCGAGGTCGAGATCCATTTGTCGGCGGCGGCAAAGTGCGAAGCCGACGCGGCATCCATCATTAATGAGCTTGCAGAAAAACTCGCGGCTCCGCTTGGGACGGCGTTGTTCGCCAGGAACGGTGAAACGATGGAGGAGGTCGTCGGAAATCTCCTCAAGTCGCGTAAGGAAACTCTATCCGTCGCCGAGAGTTGCACGGGAGGAATGATCGCAATGCGTTTGACGGACATCGCCGGATCGTCGGGATATTTTTTGGAAGGAGCCGTCACATACTCGAACGAAGCCAAGAAGCGAACGTTGGGCGTGCCGGCGGAGACGCTTGAATCATTCGGAGCCGTGAGCTCACAAACGGCTGAAGCGATGGCTGCGGGAATGCGCGAGCGGACAGGAAGCGACTATGCGATCGCGGTCACCGGTATTGCCGGCCCGGACGGCGGTAGTGTCGACAAGCCCGTTGGAACGGTTTTTATCGGCTACGCCGACGAACAGAAGATGAAATTTTTGAAACTGACGCTTCCCGGCGATCGCGATCTGATTCGCTGGCGCTCGAGCCAGGCCGCGCTCGACTATCTACGCCGCCAGATCATGAAGGCAAAATAGACATCGGGGCGTACTTTTCATCGATCGCCCGCATCATACTTTCGACCGCAAAAACTATTAATTGCTTGCGTTTTTTTCCAAAGCAGACGAAAATTACTGCGGCGCTCGCCGGACCTTTCCGCCGGAGAATGTTTTTGAAACTTAGCCAACCGCGAGACGTGTAAAAACGTCGGACGAGAGCTTTTTGTTTTCCAACTCTAATTCAATCGAATTCTATTATGAAAAACTCAGTTTACGCGCGATTTTCGCTTAGCTTTTTGCTCGTTCTTTCGCTGATGTCACCGGTCGCGATCCTCGCTATCGGCGATGGCAAAAAGCACTTCAAGCAGGGAATGAAGCATGAGGTCTCGGAACAGTGGGATCAGGCGGTCGAGGAATTTGCTTTGGCGGTTACGGAGAATCCGAGAAATCCCGAGTACAAGCTTCACCTCCAACGGGCCCTTTTTAATGCATCGCAGATGTATATGAAAAAGGGTACGACCGCGGCTCAGCAGAAGGATTACGAGAGCGCGTACAACGCGTTTCGCAAGGCCTATGCTTACGATCCCGTAAACGAGCTTGCGAAATCGGAAATGGCGCGGATGGTCCGAATGCAGGAAGCCGTTCAGAAGGGTGAAGATCCGGAAGCGAAGACTGATCAGAATGGAAAGGTGAGGTTGGTTCCGACCAGCTACACCCCGCAGCCACAGGACATTCAAATCCCGCAGAGGCTCGAGAAAATGCGCGACGTTCCGTTTCCCGGCGGCGTTGATCTGCAGTACATCGTAAAAGAGTTGGCGAAAGATCTTGACCTGAATGTTCTTTTCGACGCTGAGTCGAGACTGGAAAATCGTAAGATCCGGATCGAGCTAAAAAATGTTACGGCTGCGAAAGCTCTCGATTACATTTTCCTGCAGGAGAATTTATTCTTTCAGAAGGTAGGGCCGAGAACGATCCTCGTCGCGATCGGAAACCGCCGCACAAACTTTCAACAGTTAGTCTTGAGAACGTTTTACCTTGCGAATGCGAATCCGAAAGACGTTAAGACGATCATCACGTCGGCGATCCCTGCCCAGCCCGGACGAAGCCAGACGATCGTTATCGAAGACGCGACGACGAACAGTCTGACGATCCGAGACACCGAAGAGAACGTTCGTCTGTTTGCGAAGCTCATCTCGTCGCTCGATAAGGATCGAGCCGAGGTTGTAATGGATGTTGCGATCTATGAAGTAAACAAGACCGATCTTCTGCGGCTTGGAAACCAGATCGGCGCTGCGACCAGCGGCGGCGGCAACCAGCTTAACAACATCGGCGGATCGAACGCAGCAGCCGTCTCGCTGAGTGATGCAGCGTTTGCTGTCGGTGTGGCGCGGAACATCGCGACCGGACTTTTGATCCCGTCTTCGGTTGTCAGTGCATTCCAGAGTAGAGGCAACACCAAGCTGCTTGCTTCGACACAAATCCACGCATTCAATAATGAAGATTCGTCGGCCCGAATCGGGCAGCGCGTGCCCGTGCAGACCGCTCAATTCGTCACCGGGTCCGGAACTACTCCGGGTAATGGCGGGGTCGTGTCTAACGTGATCAACTACGAGCAGGTTGGCCTGACACTTAAATTCAAGCCGATCGTTTTTCCGAACCAGGACGTTCAGGTTGCGATGGAGATCGAGTCGAAGGACGTCGCTGACGGCGGAACGTTTGAAAATCCGATATTCACCGAGCGCACCAT
>JBBKXD010000201.1:0-9342 GCA_037969295.1 Pyrinomonadaceae bacterium
TTGACCGACGAAGTCACCATGTAAAGACCGATGAGCATGACCAGCGCGAATGGCCCGAAAGCCGCGAGATAGGCCCCGACGCTCAGAAATAGCGGATGAACTACGTCTTCCCAGAGATCAAAATCTTCGAAGCTTGGCATGAAGTCAGCTTCCAGGTGACCGTGCGCAAATTTGTCGATAGTGTTCGCGAGCACCCCGAAAGTGAGCATGTTTGCGAGCATTATGCAGAAAAGCGCTGAAGCAATCATATAGATGCCGCCCATAGCGCTGGCAGATTGTCCTAGAGAGAAGATCGCGAACATGATCGCGCCAAAAAAGAGGCTTGTTTTGAAGTTGAACGGATGGGAGAGCGCTTTGAAGAAATCTGCGGCTCCGAATCCCTTATCGATTGCAGATCTACGCTCCTCGGCTTCAGAGCGCTTTTGCAGAATTTCATTAAGGGTGCGACACATTGCACCGCAGAACGGACAGATCCGCACGCTTCCTCCATACGCATGGGGGCAGACCTTGCAGAATCCTGTTCCACAGCCGCCGCAAAGAAAGACGGTCGGGACGTCGAAATGGACCGCGCAGAAATTTGAATCGTGCCGTTTACTTTCCGGTTCGGAAGGAATTGCGATCGAATGCTCGATCGGCTCCGGTGCGATCCCCGCGGCTGGGCGGACAGTCTGAAAATTCTGGGTTGCCACCGGATGATTAATTTCCGGGTTCGCAACTCCCGCATCCGTAGTATTGACCAGCAAGGGCATCGGGATGCCTTGCTCTTTTGCATTGAAGAACGGCAGCAGGCTGGGAACGCGACGGGCCTCGATCCAGTGGAGATTTCCTTTACGTACTTTGTCCAGTGGCTGTAGCGATCCCTCGCCTATCCAATTGCCGAGCTCCGCGAACGGGGCTTCGTAAATTTGTCCGCCAACCTCGACCTCCCACATCTCATTGGGATCCGGTGTACTCATGAGAACGAATCGGTAAGTTGCAGCGTCAGGCGGCCGTCTGAGCTTCTACCTCCTCCTCCTTTTCCGTTTCGGCATTCTTTGCATTGACGAGAAAACGGACGACTCCGTGGCCGATCTCGCCGGCATCACAGCCTCGGACAAGCGCATTGACGACGCTCGCATCGTAGCGGGTACCCACCAAACTCTTGATGCCTTCGAGAGCCTCAGGCAGCAACATACCTTTTTGGTAAGGACGATCGATCGTCATCGCGTCGAAAGTATCTGCCACGGAAACTATCTTTGCCTGAAGCGGTATCTCCTTATCGGTCAAGCCCTGCGGATAGCCCTTGCCGTTGACCATTTCATGATGCATGTACATGCCGGGCAGAAACTCTTTCATCGCCGGGATCTGTGACATGATCTTGTAGCCTTTCTGCGGGTGCGTCTTCATGATCTCGTATTCTTCGGTCGTGAGCGCGGCGGGTTTCTTCAAAATGCTGTCGTCAATCGCGATCTTACCAACGTCGTGAAGCAACGCGCTGATCCGTAGAGTTTCGAGCTCCTCACCTGAGAGGCCGAGTTGTTTTCCGATCGCAACCGAAATTCGCGCCACACGCTCGGAGTGGCCGCGCGTGTATTTATCTTTACCATCGATGGCCGCAGCGAGAGCCTTGACGGTGCCAACGAACAGCTCGCGGTTCTCCAGTGCAGCTTTGGCAAGCCGCGCCACGTGTTCCTCGATCTTGTCGCTCATCGTATTGAACGATTCCCCCAGAGTCCCGATCTCAGTTATGTTTCGCGTTTCGACCCGTGTTGAGAAATCTCCCGCCGCGACGTGTCCTGCGGCGGTCGAAAGCTTCATTAAAGGAGCGGTCAACGTGCGAGCCGCGATAGAGCCGACCAACATCGCAATAAAAGCAAAGGCGAGACTGATTAGCCACGTTTGCGTCTTCATTTCACCGACCGACGCGAGGGCCTTGCGTTCGTCCTGCATGGTTATAACGCCGAGGTTCATGTCGTTTGGGAAGCTCACCGTCGAATAAGCACCGATCATGTCATAGGAATCACCGTCAAATTCGGCCGTAAATGGCACCAGACCGGATTGGATCTGCGCATTCGACTGCTGCCATTCATCGACTATCTTTAGGTTGGCCAGGGACTTCTGCGAATCGACGAGGGATGTGTCAGGGTGAAAGACGGCGCGACCTGCCTGATCTACTACAAATATTATTGGGAGCCCGGCCTTCCAGAGATCGGACTCACTGGTCGATCCGATCCCGACCACGGAGCGAGCAATGTCTTCAAGCGAAACTATCACTACGACAGACGCGACATTTTGACCATTGACCTGGACCGGGGACGCAAACGTCAGAATCGATTCACCTGAATGGGTTAACTTTTGTGGCTGGCCAAGGAGCAGCGATTGTGTAGTCAACGACTGAAGAGCTGTTTCCGAAATGGTCTCGGCGTCGGCCCGTGTCAAGGCGTTGGGTCTAAATAGAGCGACCGGTTCGCCTACCGACGGCTTCACATAGAGGGCGAGCAGACTTGAATTTTCGCGAAGAGTTGAACCAAGCTTTTCCTCGGTATGCATCGAAGTCATTACGTCCGGTGAATTTGCCAATTCGAGTGCCTTCGCGACGCCTCGCACAAGATCGATGTGGTGCTGGCCAAACATCTCGATCTGTCTAGCCTTTTCCTGAACGAGTTGTATTTGATAGCGATTCTCAACCGCACGGAGTTCGTTGGCACTTCGCTGCGACAGGAACCATCCGGTGAGGACAAGCGGCACCATTCCGACAAGCAAAAGCGTGCAGACGACAAAGTAAATTAAGCTGATTCTTCTCTGGAGCCGGGGCATGGAGGAAGGATGCGAAGGGATGGCGAACACTTTCGCCTGTAAAATTCTACGATAATCTCGAGACACTGGTCAACAAAATTAAACATCGCGCCTGGAGGTCTGGCAAATCTTAAGCGTTTTCCCTTAAATTGGTCTTAGAGAAACTAGTTGAGTGTCGTTTACAATAAATTTCACAAATGTTCCCCGAACGCTGGCGAGAAATAGAGGAAGTCTTTCAGTCCGCGGTGGAGATGCCGTCGGCTAAGCGCACGTCATACCTTGCTGAGCGATGCGCGGATGACGATGAACTGCGGGCCGAGGTGGTAAAACTGCTGGAGTCCGATGACTTGGCCGCTGATTTTATCGAATCGCCGATCTGGACCGACTACGTCTTTCTTAATACATCCGCTGTGAAGTGTGAGGTGTGAAGGGTGAGGTATGAACTGTGAAGTGTGAAGTGTGAAGGCTGTCTTAGGCTCCTTCTTCAGTTCACCGTTCACACTTCACACTTCACACCTCACAGTTCATTAAGAGTTGGTTTGCGCTCGCTTGACGATCACCAGGGTGATGTCGTCATTGGCAGGAGCGGTTTGTGTGAACGAAGACAAAGCTGACTCGACCTTGTCACGCATTCCCGACGCTGACCCTTTCAGGTTTTTCCTCACGACTTCGATCAGGCGCTCCATTCCAAACTCTTCGTCGCGAATGTTATTTGCTTCGGAAACGCCGTCGGAATAGACGACGAGAGCTTCCCCGGGGTTTAGGTGCGTTTCACCAACCTCGAACTCCGCTCCCGGAATTATACCGAGCGGAAAGCCCCCCGACGAAAGCTGAGCTACAGAGCCGTCCACCCTTCCGATGAGCGGCGGATTGTGTCCCGCGTTGATGTACTTGAGCGATCCATTTGAGGGGTCCAGCTCAGCAACGAACAAGGTGACAAAACGGTTCGCGGGTGTGTTTTCCGCGAGATAGTGGTTGACTGAAAGAATAGTCTCATCGAGCGAGCTTTTCGCCGACACCTGCGCATGGATCGCCGCGTGCAGGCTCGACATCAGGAGAGCCGCGGCCGTGCCCTTACCCGAGACATCTCCGAGAGCGATAAGCATCTTGCCATCGTGACGGGGAATGAAATCATAGTAGTCACCGCCGATCTCATAACAAGAGAACGAGATGCCTTGAAATTCGTAACCCTCGACGATCGGCGGGGCGGACGGTTGAAAGCGCTGCTGAATCTCGGTCGCAAGCTCCAGCTCATGCTCCATGCGTTCGCGCTCGAAGCGTTCTTCGAGAAGCTTTGCGTTCTCCACGCGAATTGCCGCTACGGAAGCAAGGGTCGTCAAGATGTTGAGATGTTCTTCGGAGAACGTCGCTTCGTATGTCGGCGAGTCGGCATAGATCAATCCGAAAACATTGCGTTCATCGACATTCAGCGGCACAGCCAAAACAGATCGGATCCCCTGGAGGGCGATCGTCTGACTTGCAAATTTCGGATCGTGTTGTGCGTCCGCCGTAAGGACCGATTTGCCGTTCTTTAATACCTCGTCCATCACGGTGCGGCTGATCCTGACTTCCTGCAGCGGTTCATCATTGCCGCGAACCCGGGCGACCATGATCTTCATTCCGTCATCCGCCTTTTCGTCGCGAAGCATTATCACGCAGCGCTCCGCCGGCACTGCGTCGAATACGAGCGACGCTACCTGATTGAGCGTCTCGTCCAAATTGCTGGCCGAAAGCAGAGCTACGCCTACCTTGCTGATCAGTCCAAGAAGGTCATTACGGCTCGAAAACTGTTCTTTAAGAAGTTCGGTGGTCGGAATCCTGCGGCTTTGCAGCGAAATGGTTTTCGAAGGGTCGAGCGCTTCCGTATGGTCGGCAATAAGAGTCGCTCCGCCCTGGCTCTGAAATCGCTCGTCGTCGAATACGATAGTTGTTTCGCCGATCTGGATCTCGCCTCCCGACGAAAGCGGAACCGGCATCTTGACGGGGGTCCCGTTATAGCGCGTGCCGTTGGCCGAACCAAGGTCCTGGAGCCAGAATCCGTCGCCCTCCTGGCGAACCTCCGCGTGCAGACGCGAAGCGAATGCGTCAGGTATACAGACGTCGCTGCGGGCGGAGCGGCCGATAGTCGTTCGGAGCCGTGACAACGCAATCCTTTCACCCGTGCCGTTACTGGCGCTTTTTAATATCAATTGAGCCATAAGCTATCGATGTTCTCGAACAACCCGGCGATCGGCGTAAATTACCACGGTGCCGGCCACATAGTCATGAAGCGTACGCCCTTCGCCGCTAAAAACAGAAATAAAGAAGCCGACACCTCCACTCGCCAGTGTTAAAAAATAACCGACCGTCTGTCGAAAGGCCATCGCTCCGATAGTCGGAGCCGTACCGTCCGTGTGAACGATGCGTAACCCCGTGACTATCTTTCCGAAAGTCTGTCCGCTGAACATTGGAAGAAAAATCATGTTCGTAAATGCGACCAGAACGGCAACCAGCCAAGCGGCGCTGCTGACCCCTTCGTTCAACAGCTTTGCACCATCATTCCCGGAAAAACGGCTTAGTAAAAGGCCGATCACGGGAATCGCGATTATGACGATGTAATCGACGATCAAGCTTCCACAACGCAAAAGAAACGGAGCCTTAACCGCCTCGGGTGAAAACCCGACAATTACTTCCCTCACTCCCGGCGTTTTGACGTCCGCCGCTCTGCTCGAAGCTGCACTCATAAATCTTTTTGTGAATTCATCCGATGAGGAAGTGCAGTGTCGTGTCACCCACCTTTAACTTATCACCGCTTGCGAGAAGATGCGGCTTATGCGGCAAAAGCCGGAGTGAGTCACTGGTCGCCGACGCGACGACCGTACCATTTGAAGAACCGAGGTCTTCAACAAGAAAGTTTACGCCGTCGCGCCAGATTCGAGCATGTCTGCGCGAGATCTTTGTCTGCGGATCGTATTTCGAAAGATCCACCTCGGGAAAAATATTCGACATCGGATCCCGGCGGCCGACGAGATTTTCATCCTTTTGAAGCGAGAATGTTGGCGTCGCAAGGTCGCTGGTGCCTTCGATGATGAGCTTTGCGGTCGGAGTCCCTGATCGAGTGTAAATTTCGGAGTGGACGCCCTGCTGTGCGATCGGCTGTTTGGCACCGCAGAAGGCGCAAAAGAGATCCGTTGCAACGATCCGTTGTCCGCAAAAACCGCAGAACACCGACTGATCCTCAAGACTTATCGAAGCCGGTGCGGCCGTCACACCGTAGGTTACATTCCCGACCCTTAGATTTTCGAGATGCTCCTCGAGCACCATTTTCATCTCGGCCGCGGAAGCGAATCGTGAATCCGCGTTATATTCCACGGCCCGCATGATAATGCGTTCCATCTGGTCCGAAAGCAGCGAATTGATCTGACGTGGACGCGGATTCTTCTGAAAGTCAAAAATCAACAGCGGGTTACTCTGCGGATCGGCTCCCGTCAAAAAATGAAACATCGTCGAACCAAGGCTGTAGACGTCCGAACGCGGTTCGACGTTCCCACTGAAAAGCTCGGGTGGCGCGTAGCCCATGGTCCCGACGGCCGTCACTCCCTTTTCCTCTCTTTGGCTTATCGAACGAGCGATCCCAAAATCGATCAGCATTACCCGGCCGGAGTTACCGTCGAGCATAATGTTCGATGGTTTAAGATCGCGATAGACGATCGTCGAAGGTTGGCTGTGGAGATAATCCAGAACATCCGATATCTGGATCGCCCACTCGGTAATGCATTTTTCGTCGATCTTGCCTTCCGGCACCGATCGCAGGCGAGATGCAAGGTCACCACCCGAAATATACTTCATGACGAGATAAAACCGTCCCTCGTCCGCTTCGTAAAAATAGTCGTAGATAGTCGGTACCGACGGATGGTCCAGGGTGGAAAGGATCATCGATTCACGTTTGAAATCATTGATCGCCTTCTCTTGCTGCTCTTCTTCGATGTGCGACTGCACCATCTCCTTTACAGCACGAAGAACACCGCCGAGGTTATTATCACTGGCGAGATAGACGGCGCCCATGCCGCCGCCGCCGATCTTTCTAACGATCTCATAACGTCCGTTGAGGACCGTGCCTTCGCCCAAGGGCTTAAGTTTTCCGGTACGCTTCCCATCCGTGTCACCACGTCCAAGGCCTGGCTCCGTATAGGATTTCGGCTCGACGTTGGTAACGTCCGACAAAACGGCCGGTACCGGAGCATCCGGGATCGGACCGGACGAGCCTTGGATACGCGTGTCCACATCTTCCTGCGGTTTCGATTCCATGATACGGACCGAATCGAACATCGATTTCGGTGGGTCTACCTCTTCAAGTTCCTGGATCGGTTTGGAAATGCTCTCGTCGTTGTAGATCTGCCTCTCATCGAAAATGCCCGGGTGCTCTGCCTGCGGAGTCTCGTCAGCTACAGGTTCTGATTCGGTATCGGAATCTGAAGTAACTTGGGGAATTTCTTCGTCAGCCGTGAGCGCGTCCGATTCCTGGTCTCGGGGCGCAACAGCTTCCGCGTCGAACGAAAACTCCGATGTCGATTGCGGAGATACGCTGTCGGACGTTCGCATAAAATCGGAAAGAATTTCCGGGACCGGAACTTCCTCCACGCTGGGTTCCGTCTCCGCAGTAGATGAAGGATCATCGCGTCCAGGGTCGGAATCCACCTGACTCTTGCCGCCGCAGAACGGGCAGAATAGGTCATTCTCCCCAACCTGAGAGTTGCATTCGTGACAACGGATCATTTGTTAACTAATAAAATCCCAGAAAACTAACTATTAATATGAAAGCGTAAAAAAGTCTTGCCGACGATGATCTCATCCCCTTCGTTGAGGACCTGAGGGCTTCCCGGCAAAAGTCGGCGGCCCCGGTTTACAAATGTCCCGTTTGTCGAACCGAGGTCTTCGATCATGTAGACGTCCTTTCGGTAAATGATCCTCGCGTGCCGACGAGACACTTTTGCATCCGGGTCATGGGCGTCAAGGTCGACATCCGGAAAAATTCCGTTGTCTGCATCCCATCGTCCAATGTACGACTCTTCCGAAGAAAGGGCGAAGTCGGTGTCGGCAGAACCCCCGCGTTCGATCGTCAAACGTGCATGGCTTACCTTTTTCGTCGGCTCCGGAGCATCAAACGAATTCTCTTTCTCCGGCGAAGAACTGTCGATCAAGGGCGGAATGCCGACGGATGTGATACTAGAAATGCGTACGCTCGGATTGCTCGCGACGGGAGGAACGTAGCTCGGGATCCGATGCTCTCCGCTGCTGTTCGAAACGATCAGACGACTTCCGCAGTCTTCGCAGAATTGCGAACGGTCAAGATTTTCTCTCCCGCAGGATTGGCATTTGATCATTCTTACTTAAATACGGTCGATAGGGTAAGAGCATATTACCTTGCAACCACGTTGTTCGTAAATCCTAAATCTAAGGTATGTAAACGTCAAACCGATCGAAATCGCCGATTGGTGCCTTTTTTGAAACTATGAAAAGAAATCGGTCGTAGTAACGCTTTGACGCTGTATTATACTAGGCAATAGCCCGAACTTCTTTACGAAATCCTGAATTCAACGATTGAGAGGAAACCACGGATATGGCACTGAGCCGTAAGAGGAAAATCATTATTGGCGGATCGATCGGAGCACTGCTTGTGATCATTATCACTGCAAGCATTTATGCGACGAGGAGCGACGCGCCCGAAGTGACGGTCGTCAAGATCGAGACTCGGCCCGAGCTTAGATCTACGGTTACTTCGTCAGGCGAAGTCCGCCCGATCCAGTTCGTGAACCTGACCAGCGAAGTACAGGGGAAGATCGAGGAGATCACTAAAAAGGAAGGCGATGCCGTCCAGAAAGGCGAGGTCCTTGTCCGTCTCGACCCGAACCAACTGGAGTCGAACGCCGATGCACAATACGCGGCCTATCAATCGGCTCAGGACGATGTCCGGTCGTCGCAGTCGCAGGTCTCCGCGGCGCAGAACAACCTTGCACAGGCGCAGCAGTCGTTGAATCAAGCGGAGGTCGCCGTAGAGAACGCTCGACAAAGCGTTATCACATCGCAAACCGAGGTCAATCGTGCCCAGGTTGAACTAACAGCCGCAAACCGCGAGATGAAACGAAACGAAGAGCTGCTCGAGAGCGGAGTGATATCGCGGCAGGTTTTTGCTGAAGCAAAGGACCGCGTGGATAACGCCCGATACGGGCTGGACACGGCGAAGGCACGTCTGGAATCGCAACGCATTTCGATAAAGGATTCTCAAGCGAGATTGGCGTCCCAGCAAGTCGCGGTGCGGGATGCACGCCGTGCGGTCGATTCGGCCGGTATCGGCGTAAGCTCGAGCAGATCTCGAGCGGAACAACAGGCGGCAGTTCTTCGCGGCCAGCGAAACCAAAGGGACAAGACGGTGGTCATCGCCCCGATCAATGGCGTCATTGCAGAGATCCCGTCAAAGGTGGGAACATTCGCCGTCGCGGGATTGTCGACTACGGCGCTAATGACGATAGCTGATATGTCGGAGATCAACGTCGAAGTAAAAGTTGATGAAACCGAGATCGACAAGGT
>JBBKXD010000202.1:0-2503 GCA_037969295.1 Pyrinomonadaceae bacterium
TCAAGCAGATCGTCCGCCAACTGAAACGCGATGCCGAGGTTCATTCCATAGTCGCGCAGAGCTATCTGTTCATCATGACCGGCCCCGCCGAGGATCGCCCCGATCTCGGCACAGCCTGAAAACAGAAAGGCCGTCTTTCGACGCAGGATGTCGAAGTATTCGTCTCGCGTGATCGCCGTATTGCCTATCATCGTGAGCTGTATCAACTCACCCTCGGTCATTTTCCGCGTGACACGTGTCAGGATATCGAGAATTTCCAGCGAGCGTTCCTTAAGCGACGTTTCGAATGCAGACATGTAAAGCCAGTCGCCCATCAAGACCGCGGCCTGGTTGCCAAATTTTGCGTTGACAGAAGCCCGGCTCCGCCGAAGATCAGCATTATCGATTATGTCGTCGTGCACCAACGTCGCCGTGTGCAGCATCTCCATGACCGTTGCCAATCTGATGGAGTTGTCGCTCGCTCCATTGCCGCCCACCGCGTAGCTCGAGAGCACAAGAAGGGCCGGCCGAACGCGTTTACCTCCCGACTGACGAAGATAGTCGCCAAGGTAATTGATCACCTGAACATTCGAGCTGGCCTGGCGCTCGAACTCCGTCTCGACCAACGTCATCTCTGACTTGATCAGGTTAAATATCCTGCGGGCCGCGTTCTTTGGCAGCAGCTCTTCTTTTGTCGCGACAAAAGTTTGCATCAGTTGGTCCGGTAGTTATCGAACTGCATGTCTATGCCAAAGTCCTTGGCTTTCAGCTTCGCGATCACGTCCTGTAACGTGTCGCGGTCTTTTCCGGAAATTCGAACCGTTTCGCCTTGAATGGACGCCTGCACTTTCCATTTCGCGTCCTTTATGAACTTGACGACCTCTTTCGCCTTTTCGATCGGAATTCCCTGCTGTACCTTCACTAATTGCCGAACCGTTCCGCCGGCCGCGGGCTCAATTTTTTGATAGTCCAACGCCTTAAGCGAGATCCCGCGTTTGACCAGTTTGCCTTGCAGAATATCGTTCATGTTGCGAAGTTTCGTTTCGTCTTCGGCGGCCAGCACTAGGTCTTTCTGCTCCAACTCCACCGATGCTTTGCTGCCTTTGAAATCGAAACGCTGCGATATTTCTTTGGTCGTCTGATTCAACGCATTACCGATCTCCGCATAGTCCGTCTTCGAGACGATGTCGAATGAATTTTCTTTTGCCATGTGTTTATTTTGCCACAGGATTTTGCAGATGAGCCACGTCCAAGTGTAAATACCGGACGGGTTCGGTTTCGTGTATTTCGTGTATTTCGTGTTTTTCGTGGTTCTCTTTATCTTAGATCCCAACCACGAAACACACTAAACACACGAAACAAATCCGATAAACTAAGCGAACCGCATCGCCCCGGAGGGAGTTTCCAGATTGAAGAATTGCAAGAAATTCTGCGTTGTTCGCTGTGCAAGAATGTCGAATTCGACGCCGTAGAATTCTGCGAGGAACTTCGCCGTATGCTCAACATAAGCCGGCTCGTTACGCTTTCCGCGGAACGGCACCGGAGTAAGAAACGGACAGTCGGTCTCAACAAGAAGTTTTTCGAGCGGTACAACGCGGGCCGCATCCCGTAGGTTGTCAGCCTTTTTGAATGTTACGTTCCCGGCGAACGAGATCAGAAATCCCAGTGCCATCAGCTTCTCAGCCATCACAGGTGTACCGCCGAAGCAGTGCATTATCCCGCCGCGAAACTGTTCATCCGAGCATTCGTCCGTTAGGATCTGGACAGTTTCATCATCCGCATCCCGGCTGTGAATTATGATCGGCAGATCAAGTTCCCTTGCAGTTCGGATCTGTCGTCGAAAAACTTCCTGCTGTACGTCTCGTGGGCTGTGATCGTAATAAAAGTCCAGCCCGATCTCGCCCCACGCTATGACCTTTTCCGAAGACCTCGCCAGCTCTATCAGATGGTCCTCGGCTTTATCGTCGTAGAGCTTCGCATCGTGCGGATGAACACCGACACTGGCGTACACATTCTCGTATTTTTCAGCGACCGCGACCGCTTTTCGAAAATCATCCGAATGCGGATCGCCCGTTCCGACATTCAACATCGCCGCGACGCCAGCGTCCTTCGCACGCTGCATAACTTCGTCGCGGTCCGCATCAAACTCGTCTCCGTCGATGTGGCAATGAGAATCGATCAAAATCACTTGGTAGGAATTTCAGTGCGGTTTTGTTCGGCGATTCTGATGAGGAAGCGAAGTGCTTCGTTGACTGATTCAGAATCCGGAAAAACTCTAGCCACGTCGACGTCCAACTTGATCTGGTTCAACAAATGTCTCCCCTCACCGACCCGTCTAACCTTTAGCTTTGAAAGGTCATATTCGGGTTTGAGGTCATCATTCAAAGTGTCCGTGCTCATACTCTCTTCGCTCTCTTGGGGTCAACTGACGCGCGCTAATTATTCTAACTCTATTGTCACGTTCGGTGAAAGATATTATCAACAATCGCTGATGCTGCGATTCGCCAATCATAATGAAGCGATT
>JBBKXD010000203.1:0-10988 GCA_037969295.1 Pyrinomonadaceae bacterium
CTGCCGCTAACGCGGCAGGTCCCTGGTTTTTGACGCTTACCGTGGCCTGAAGGCCACGGCTAAAGGCATGTGTCCGCTACGCGGCCACGGAAACGTGTGTAAGCTCGCCGGCCACGGAACCGTGTGTAAGCTAGCCGGCTACGGAAATTATGTTGCCGTGCCCACCGCGTCGCCCAAATGGGTCGGTGTCAGGCTTTGCGCTTCTTCATAAGTGAAGACTCGGGATTTTGTTACGAATCTCACGCCGAGCGGGATCTCGAGCGAGAAGCTTGCACCTCG
Source organism: Pyrinomonadaceae bacterium (assembly GCA_037969295.1). GTDB lineage: Bacteria > Acidobacteriota > Blastocatellia > Pyrinomonadales > Pyrinomonadaceae > OLB17. The sequence continues at coordinate 280 of JBBKXD010000203.1, forward strand.
CCCTTTTGTTATGTCGATGGTGAGCTCGGTGTGCCGCCAGAATTCGAACTGGTCCTTTGCCATGTAGAAATCGCACCCGGCGATCTCGCCAAGCCAAACATCCGACGAGCCGACAATAAACTCGCCTTTTGGAAAGCACATCGGTGAAGATCCGTCGCAGCAACCGCCGCTCTGATGAAACATCAGCTCGCCGTTTTTTTCGCGGAGCTGCTCGACGACTGCGGCGGCCTCTGAAGTTATCCTTACTCGTAAAATGCTCATATAGAAATGATCTAGCGTGGAGCCTCATCGGGCAGATATTTATCGATCTCGGTCTTCTCTTCTGTAAGGGCAAACATGTTGCGTATTACCTGCGTAAGACGGCGGTCCGGCGAAACTCGAAAGATACTATGGTATTTGTCTTTTCGATGTCCTTCGATTAGCCAACCGGCTCCATCGTTAGGCAGAGCTTCCTCTACCGTCGACGCGACACTCCAGAAGCTATTAGTGTCAATCGAGTTAACGGTGCCCTCCCACTCCAAGTTCGATAAACGTCGTGTTGTTTCGGTGAAATTGCTTCCGTTTCGGTTTTCGGATGTTCTCTCAAGCCGCTTGATGGTGACGAACTGGCCGTCAACCGACGACCACATTCTAACTATCGTAGTCTGATGAAAGCTGGGCACCCAAGTTAAACGATAAGTCTCCGACACACAATCGGGCATCTTGCTTAACGGATTCTCATGGAATCTCCCAATAAATCAGCTGCTTCTTTGGCTGACGCTTCATCGTATTTGGGAGAAGGTTTGGCTTGGATAGCGAGTGGATAGTCTGGGCTTAACCGGACGCCGTCAAAGTCAGTCGCTGTCCAACCCTGACGATATGTGATTTCACATTGACCCGGAGGATCGACAGGTTCAGGAGACTTACTACGGCACGAGGTGCCTGCCACAAGCAAACTGATAGAGATCAATAATGCGGAGAGAATACGGAATCCCATTCGTTGCATCAGACATCACGTTTGCGGGATATTCGCGCCGCCGACTTCTGTCGCCCCGATGGGGCTTGTGATCGTTGATTGCTTTGACCCCGGGCTCCGCTTCGCTCCACCCGGGGCTACAAACATTTCGCTGCTCTGCAGCTGAATGTCCGAAGTTGGCCACGCGAGTTTGGATTTCGAAATCCGCAATCCGCAATCCGCAATCCGAAATCCTAAAAGAATCCCATCGCTTTCTTGTCGTACGAGATGAGCATGTTCTTCGTCTGGCGATAATGATCGAGCATCATCAGATGATTCTCGCGACCAAAGCCTGATTTCTTGTAGCCGCCGAACGGAGCGTGTGCCGGGTAGCTGTGGTAGTTGTTCACCCACACGCGGCCGGCCTGGATCGCACGCGGAACTCGATACAGCTCATGGGCATCACGCGTCCAAACTCCCGCACCAAGGCCATACAAAGTGTCGTTCGCGATCTCGATCGCCTCGGCTTCATCCTTGAACGTCGTGACAGCCGTGACCGGGCCGAAGATCTCTTCCTGAAAGACGCGCATCTTGTTGTGGCCTTTTAGGATCGTCGGCTCGATGTAGTAACCGTCTTCGAGATCAGGGTTCTTATATGCCCCGCCGCCGCAAAGTACCTCGGCACCTTCGTCCTTGCCGATCTGGAGATAGTTGAGGATCTTCTCGTACTGGTCTTTGCTCGCCTGTGCACCCATCATCGTCGTCGGATCGAGCGGGTGCCCCATCTTGATCTGCTTTGTGCGTTCGACGAACCGAGGGATGAACTTGTCGGCGATCGATTCTTGTACGAGCACACGCGAGGGGCACGTGCAAACCTCACCTTGATTCAGAGCGAACAGCGTCGCTCCTTCGAGGCACTTGTCGAAGAATTCGTCGTCCGCATCCATCACGCTTTCGAAGAAGACGTTTGGCGATTTCCCGCCGAGCTCGAGCGTGACCGGGATCAGGTTTTGCGATGCGTATTGCATGATCAGGCGGCCGGTCGTCGTCTCGCCCGTGAACGCAACCTTCGCGATCCGTGAGCTTGTAGCGAGCGGCTTGCCGGCCTCGACGCCGAAACCGTTGACGATATTCAAGACACCTTTCGGTAGAAGATCGCCAACCAACTCCGCCCAGACCATGATGCTCGCAGGAGTTTGCTCGGCCGGTTTGAGGACCACGCAATTTCCGGCAGCAAGTGCAGGTGCGAGTTTCCATGTCGCCATTAGAATCGGGAAGTTCCACGGGATGATCTGACCGACCACGCCGAGCGGCTCTTTTATGATCACCGAAAGCGTATTTTGATCCAGCTCCGATGCACTGCCTTCCTCAGCACGGATGACACTCGCGAAATATCTGAAATGATCGATCGCGAGCGGCAGATCGGCGGCCGTCGTTTCGCGGATCGGCTTGCCGTTGTCCCATGTCTCGGCGCGTGCGAGCAGATCGAGGTTCTGCTCCATGCGGTCGGCGATCTTTAGAAGTATGTTGCTCCGCTCCGTGACAGATGTTTTGCTCCACGTTTCGAAAGCAATGTGCGCGGCATCGATCGCGGCCTCGACGTCCGCTTCGTTCGAACGGGCGACCTTGGTGAATGATCTGCCGTCCACCGGCGATATACATTCGAAGTATTCGCCGCTCTTCGGTGCGATCCATTCGCCGCCGATAAAATTCTCGTACTGTTCTTTAAATTTCGGGATGTCGTAAGACTGTTTTGTTGCGTCCATGGTTGGAGCCTCCTTTTGTCTAAGGTGCGAGCCTCTGGGGTCGGGGTTCGCAGATGGATTGAAATCGGATTGACTCAATTGTAGCACCGCGGTACTTTGATGCAATTCAAAAAGCTCCCCCTCCTAAACATGAAGGGGAACCAGATCATTCCGGCACTTACGCAAACACCGCAAATTGTTTCACTCCGTGGAACGCCGGCATCCTGCCGGCATGAGGGCGAAGCCCGAAAAAGTGTTGATGTTTCGACGATGCCAAGGTTTTCCGCCGCAAGCGGCGGTGCCGGCAAGATGCCGGCGTTCCATTCAGCGGATTCCCATTCGTTCGTACACAGAATTCAGGGTTTCTCGCGCGACCGAACGAGCTTTCTCGGCTCCGGGTTTGAGGATCGCATCGAGTGCGGCATCGTCGAACTGTTTGACGCGCTCCTGGAAGGGACGAAGGAACTCAACAACGACGTCGGCGAGCTCGGTCTTGAAATGCCCGTAGCCTTTGCCTTCGAAATGAGCAACGCATTCGTCGGGCGACTTTCCGGTCAGCAGTTGATAGATCGTCAAAAGGTTCGTGATCGCGGGGCGCTCCGCGTCGAATCGAATGTCGGTGCCCGAATCCGTCACGGCGCGTTTGATCTTCTTCGTTATCGTGTCGGCGTCGTCGAGGAGGAAGATCGACCCGTTCAAATTCTCATCCGACTTCGACATCTTTTTCGCCGGTTCCTGCAGCGATTTGATGTTCGCCCCGACGGGCGGAATGTAAGGCTCTGGAATCTTGAACGTTTCGCCAAAGTCTCGGTTGAACCGCTCGGCGAGATCGCGCGTCAGTTCGAGATGCTGCTTCTGGTCTTGCCCGACTGGAACAAGATCGGTTTGATAAAGCAGGATGTCGGCAGCCATCAGAACGGGATACGTAAACAACCCGACGCCGGAGCGCTCCGCGTTGCCTTTTCCCTTGTCCTTGAACTGCGTCATCCGTTCGAGCTCGCCCATTCGCGAGATGCACGAGAGGATCCAAGTCAGCTCGGCGTGTTCGGGAACATCGGATTGAATGAAGATCGTCGAACGCTCGGGATCCACTCCCGCGGCGAGGTAGATCCGCGCAAGGTCGTGCGTTTTTTGCCGCAGCGTGTTCGGGTCCTGCGGCAGCGTGATCGCATGCAGGTTTACAATGCAGTAAAAGCTCTCGTACTCTTCCTGCAACGCGACCCAGTTTTTCATAGCTCCGAGATAGTTGCCGATGTGAAGCTGGCCGGTCGGCTGGGCGCCGCTAAAGATGCGTTTTTTCATCAGGCTAATAGATCGCGAACAAGATATTTATGAGAAGGACATAAAAGGGATAAATGATCATTCTGAAAACGCCGATATAGATAAAGAACATCAGGATCAGAAAACCGAACTGCTCGAGCATGTTCAATATCGGCTGAGCGCTTTCGGGAAGAAACGTGGCGAGGATCCTGCTGCCGTCGAGCGGCGGAAACGGAAGTAAGTTGAAAACAAATAGCGAAAGATTCAGGATCATCAGATTTCCGACGAAGATAACAAGCGGGTTGGTCGCGCCGCGGAAAAAATCAGCGGGCGTAAAACCCTGAGTCATCAGAATCTTGGCAAGTCCGATCCCAATTATTAGCAAGATCAAATTTGCGAGCACACCCGCGATCGAAACCATCACGCTGGCGAGCTTGTAGCGTTCCCATTTACTTGGATTGACGGGCGTCGGTTTTCCCCAACCGATGAGCGGGATGCTGCCAAGCGCACCGCCCATCGAACCGAGAACGAACGCAACGATCGGTATCAGCAGCGTTCCTATCGGGTCAGTGTGGGCCACCGGATTCAGCGTTACGCGGCCGAGCATATACGCCGTGTCATCACCAAACTTGTATGACATCCATGCGTGTCCGGCCTCATGAACCGAGACCGCGAGCAGCAGGACCACCATGTAGATAACAAGGTGGCTAACAAGATTTGCAATGTCGATCTCACCCATTTACAGCCTCGAAATATCGGTCGCTGATTACGCAAACTGAAACGCATGTGCGTTGTCTTTAGGTTTGAATTGTGCCATTCTTTCAGCACAAAATAAAACGGTTACGGGTGAAAGATCGGATGCGGAAACGCATACTTTTGGGTGGTGGATAATGGAACGCCGGCATCCTGCCGGCTCCGATGATCTGCCGGCAGGATGCCGGCGTTCCTATGAAGAAACATATTGTCTGCATTGCGAGCGAACAGAAGGGAAATGAGTTTCTCGACGAGGCACACAACGCCGGATGGCACGTCACGCTCGTCACGCGAAAAAAACTTCTCGATGAGCCGTGGGTTTGGACCGCGCTGAACGACGTTAAGACCGTCGAAGACAACGCTTTGCCTGAAGACTATATTCGCGCGGTGACAAACGTTGCGGGTGCGCGGAAGATCGATCGGATCGTAGGGCTTGACGAGTTCGATGTGACCACCGCGGCACGCGCCCGCGAGCATCTTCAGCTTGGTGGAATGACAAGTTCGCACTCGCTACGCTTTCGCGACAAGCTCTCGATGCGGAATATAGCGGAGACGGCCGGAATTCCGTGTCCCGACTTTACCTCGGTCTTCACTCAGGCCGAGATCGAAGATTTTCTCGAACGCGTTCCGGCACCATGGATCGTCAAACCCCGGTACGAAGTGTCCGCCTTCGGTATCAAGAAATGTGAGACAAAAGAACAAGTGTGGAAGGTGCTTCACGATCTGGATGCGCGCAACAACTGGCGCGATCATCCATCGCAATTTGTTTTGGAACGATTTATAGCCGGGAATGTCTTTCACGTCGATTCGATCGTCGATAAAGGAAAGGTCCGGGCGTGCGGCGTCAGTCAATACGGAACGCCGCCGTTTAGCGTTACCCATTATGGCGGAGTATTCACGACGTCGATCGTTTCTTACCGCTCGGAGGAAAGGAAGCAGCTTGAAAAACTGAACAGCCAGCTTCTCGAGGCATTTAATTACGAAAGCGGGGTGTCGCACGCGGAGTTCCTGCAAAGCGAGGCTGACGGAAATTTTTATTTACTCGAGGTCGCTTGTCGGGTGGGCGGCGCATACATCGCAAATGTTCTCGAACATGCGTGTAATTTTAATCTCTGGCGCGAGTGGGCAAAGCTTGAGACATCGACGCCCGAGAAGCCGTACAAGCTGCCGAAGCTAAGAAAAGATTATGCCGGCGTCGCACTCGCTCTCGCGAACCGGGACGAGCCCGACACGTCGCATTATGACGACTCTGAGATCGTCTATCGCGTCTCGAAGCCGAAACACGTCGGCCTGATATTTTATTCGCGAAAACAGAAACGTGTGAGTGATCTGCTTGATTCGTATTCTCAGCGCATCGCGGAGGATTTCCTCGCCGTCGCTCCGGCAAAGGAACGGTATGATGACTAAGAAGTCTAGCGAGTCTGGCGAGTCTATCGAGTCTATCGAGTCTAGCGAGTCAAGAAATTCTGGCGAGGGAGGCTTCCCAAAAGACTCCACAGACTCGACAGACTCGATAGACTCGATAGACTCGCTAGACTCCTTCAATCACGACCTCGCCAAATATTTCCCGGAACTTCTAAAGTTCGAATCGACGCCCGAAATGGTGGCGTCGGAACTATATGCTGAGATCCGTCCGGAGGTTGAACGGATCCTTGACTCAGTAGTCCAGGAGGATTTCGCTGACGCAGCGGAAGGAAATCCCAAATCCCAAATCCCAAATCCCAAATCGGTCGCGGCTCTCGCCTGGAACATCGAGCGTGGGAATATCTTCGAAGGTATCGTCAACGCACTTCAACATCACGATCGACTAAAAGATAAAGACGTGCTGCTCCTCACCGAGCTTGACTACGGAATGGCTCGGAGCGGAAACCGGTATGTCGCTCGCGAGATCGCCGAGCGCCTTAAGATGAATTACGCTTTCGCGCCCGTCTACATCGCGCTGCAAAAGGGAAGCGGCGTTGAATCGGAGAGCGACGGCGAGAATACGAAGTCGATCCACGGTCTCGCGATGTTCTCCAAGTGGCCGATGAAAAATGTTCATGCGATCCCGCTGCCGAACGGCAAAGACAAGATGTGGGGAAAGGAAAAGCGTCTTGGCTATTTGCGGGCGTTGTTTGCCGATATCGAACATCCGACGGGCACCCTTCGTGCGGTTACCGTCCATCTCGACGCACATTGCTCTCGTGTCCATCGACATCGGCAGATGAAGATCATTCTCGATCACCTCGATACGCTATCGCCGCTGCCGACGTTGATCGGCGGTGATTGGAACACGACCACATTCAACGCACAGAGTGCGAGGCGGGCGATCCTTGGGTATTGGCGGCGTGTGATGATGGGCGTAAAAAATGTCGTAACGAACCATTACCCGCATCCCGATCGCTATTTCGAGAAAGCACTTTTCGGCGAGATCGAGTCCCGCGGTTTTGAGTACAGATCGTTCAACGAATCGGGTGCGGGCACGATCCACTATGACGTCGGTAGTATCGAAAAGAATACGAACCTCCGCGACTGGGTCCCGGAGTGGTGCTTTCCGTTCATATTCTGGGCTGCGAACCGTGTCGGGGGCCGGGTTTCGGGACGGCTCGACTGGTTTGCGGGTAAGAACCTCGAAATCGCCCCGGGAACAGAGCCCCGAACAGTCGGAGCTCTCGTCGATATTGACGGCATTCCGCTGTCGGACCATGATGCCATCACTTTGGACTTTGTCCTCTCTGGCAAGTAGAATCGCATTCTATGGAAGTAGCATTTTGTCAGACGATGAGTTTTAACGCAGACACGTTCGAATACGAAGCCGTGGCGCAGGAGAACGGGAACGCAACGATCATCAAGTTTCCGATCGACGAGAAAAAGTTCAGCCCCGGCGATGTAGTAGTCGTGGTCTCGGGCGACGAGGTCAATTTTCACGGGATCATTGGAAAGATCGAGGACGGCCACGCATTCGCGACCGATCCGAAAGGCTCGCTCCTGCCGGCCGGCGTTCAGTAATTGAAAACTGGCAACGGAAAATTGAAAGTTGGCGTAATGCAGCTTGAAACTTTCAATTCTCAATTTTAAACTATCAACTCTATCCGGGGATGTAGCTCAGCTGGGAGAGCGCGGCGTTCGCAATGCCGAGGCCAGGAGTTCGATCCTCCTCATCTCCACCAATCTTTCAGGGCGTTGCCTAACCGGCACGCCCTCTCTTTTTCGAATCCAAACGCACGAGGCGGCTTCATTTCCCAACAGTTTTTTCTTGGCTTTTCTGCCGCGTTACTGTTACTGTGCAAATACCAAGCGATTTATTAGACGAAACTGACTCTTAGGGGTCAGTAATAGCTTTCGTATCGGGGGGGGGACATGGTGCAGTGGGTAGAACAATTCCGTGCCGGCTAATGGCTGACGGAATTTTTTTTCGTCTTTTTTTCGGTATTGGTGTCGGGACAAACGCCGGGCGCCATCCGGGCACAAGCGATGCCGAACGATCTCGTTAAGTGGGCGATACTCGACCAACTCATCTGTTCGATTCTGGCCCGTCCCGCCTCCGTTCTCAACCTGACACGTTCGGAACGTGCGAAATACATGGTTCGAGAAAGTTTAAGTTTAGCAATAGAGTTAACGACTTTTTGGTGAAAAGAAAATTTTCGGGGGCAGTCTTTTTCGGTCGAAAAAAAGGACTGTGTTTTTAGTTTGGGTAACGGAGTGAACATGGGCACGCGCATCTCTAGCATGAGACCGATAACGACTTTTAAAAATTTTAGGAGCCTGCTCCCGGGATCCGATTTGTGCGTGTTCTTTCAAGCCGGCGCGATCGCCTAGGCGACGGGCGGGCTGATATTGCAGTTTTCCAGGATGGCGTTTGGTATTTGCAGAGAAGCACGGCGGGTTTTACGGCCTTGCGGTTCGGCATTGCGAACGACAAACCAATTCCGGCGGCTTCCGTGCCCTAATTACGACCTCGGTAAGACAAAAATGTTACCGAATTACTTGGGGATAATATGAAAAAGAGTGATTTGACATTAAAACGAACAGAACGAAAAGGTTTTATGGTCCGGCGAAGATGGCAGACGGGTCTCGCCTTAGCACTTGCCTTTGCTCTATTTGCTGCAATATTTGGCTCCATAGCTTTAACACGGGAAAGTGCGGCCCAGGAAAATGATTCTGTCACGATTTCGAGCATCCCCGTTTCGGGTTCGACGGGCGTGGTTTCCAGCGTGTGCGGGCCGGTGGCGAACACAATGTTCATGGAGATCCCTGCTTATCTCAATACTAACGGGATTGCTAGACCCTACCCTTCGAATATTGTGGTTGGCTCGATACCGGGAAACATAACGCGGGTGACGGTCAAACTTGCCGCTTTGTACCACACAGCACCCCATGACTTGGACTTCCTGCTCGTCGGCCCCGGCGGACAGAACGCGATCATCATGTCGGATTCCGGCTTCGTTAATGACGTCGTTAACGTGACAATCACACTGGACGACCTGGCCCTGATCGATCTGCCGGAAAACGGGACCATAACGAACGGAACGTATAGGCCGACCAATTATGGAGCAGGCGACGTGTTTCCATCGCCAGCGCCCGCGCCATGGGGCGGTTCGGCACTCTCGGTCTTTAACGGCACAAATCCGAACGGGACGTGGTCGCTTTACGCTTTTGATGACCAACAAATCGACTGGGGCCACATGAATGGCGGATGGGAGCTGAACATCACGACGGACGAGTGTATTCCCCCAACTCCGACACCGACACCAACTCCAACTCCAACACCGACACCGACGCCGACGCCGACCAACTTCGCAAACATAACGCCCATCTCTATCCCCGCTTCCGGGACTGTCGGGAATTCGGCACCCTATCCTTCGAACATTGTGGTCGCGGGTTTAGCCGGTACCGTCGCAGGGGTGACGGTCAAACTTAATAATTTTAACCACACATACCCCGACGACGTGGACATTCTGGTTGTCGGACCCGGCGGGCAGAACGCAATCATCATGTCGGATGTCGGCGGCGCCCCTGATGCCGTGGGCGTGACACTCACGCTCAACGACGCTGCTCTCAGTAACCTGCCGGACACGGCGGGTTTAACCAGCGGTACGTTCAAGCCGACTAATATCACCGATGGGCCCGACACATTCCCGGCACCCGCGCCCGCGCCTTCGGGCGGTTCGACGCTCTCGGTCTTTAACGGCACAAATCCGAACGGAACATGGTCGCTATACATCGTGGACGACTCCAATCTAGATGCCGGCACCTTGACCGGTGGATGGGAACTGAATATCACAACCACCGCTCCCGCGCCCGGTCAACTGCAATTCAGCGCATCGAATTATAATGGGATCGTACCTAACACTGTGACCGTTACCGTCAATCGCGTGAACGGCAGCTCCGGCGCGGTAACGGTTGATTACGCAACCTCGAACGGCTCGGCGACGGGCGGAGCGTCCTGCGGCGCGGACGTTGATTATATTTCAGCCAACGGAACTTTGTCCTTCGCCGATTTCGAATCAAGTAAAACTTTCACGGTTCAATTATGTCCCGATCCCGCGCCCGCCCCGCCCGAAACCGTCAATTTAACTTTGTCTAATCCGACCGGCGGCGCGACTCTCGGCACACCGGGTACGGCAACCCTAACCATTTACACGCCCGGTTCAACGCCGTGCGATGAAACATGGCGAAAAGTTGATAATCCGCACATCGTCTCCGGCACAGTAACGATTCCCGCCAATCAAACCGTCTGTATCGAGCCAGGCGTAATTGCGCAATGGACGAACGGCGCAAAAATAGATTTGAATGGGAGCATCATTGGCCCGGGTACTAGTGCGGAGCGCATTACGTTCAATCATTCGAATGGTGCCAATCGAATCGAGGTCATTGGAACGCTCGATCTGCGGTTTGCCGACGTAAACGTAATATCCAACATAAATGCCGGCGGTTCGCTTTATTGCCGCAATTGCAATTTCGGCGAACTGGGTGAGATCATCGATACCTCCTTTAACATTGACAACTTGCCAACCAGGTTTATTCAGATCGAGGAT
>JBBKXD010000204.1:0-6508 GCA_037969295.1 Pyrinomonadaceae bacterium
GGCGAAGCTCTGGCGTCGATCGCTTCGGTCGCAAAGGTCGAGCTAATCACGAAAATCGATGAGGAAGACGCGGCGACACTCGTTTCCGTCGAAGGCGGCCGGCTCATGGATGTGAAAGATGCCGCACGCGCACGCGGAACGACGATCTCGGTCCGTGACCTTTTCTACAACACACCCGCTCGTAGAAAATTCATGCGGTCCGAGGCGACTGAAAACTACCACCTGACCGGGATCGCCACTCATTACGCCCTCGCCCACCCCGAGATCGCGTTTTCCTTGAATAACAACGGCCGTGAAGTGTTGCGCGTTTCGCCGGCAAAAGATCTTCGTGAACGGGCTTTTCAGATCTTCGGCCCCGGTTTGCTGGACAGTTTGCTGCCAGTGTCCGGCGGACGTGATCTTGTCGCTAAGGTGTCGGGGTTTATTTCGGCCCCGCGCGAAAGGCGTACGACTCGTGATGCCCAATACTTTTTTGTCAATCAGCGGTTCGTCCGTGACAAAACGATCGCGGGTGGGTTGCTTGAAGGGTACAGGTCGGTCCTGCCGCACGGCGTTTATCCCGTCGCATTTCTTTTTGTCGACGTGCCGCTCGAAGAGATCGATGTCAACGTTCATCCCGCGAAGACCGAGGTTCGGTTTCGACGAACCGACGCGGTGAAGGACGCCATCGCCGATGCGATCCGTGACGCGCTTTCCAAAGCCGGGATCGAGGCGCGTTCGGAAAGCACTGGCGGAGAGCGACAGGCCGCGGCGACGGCTGCCGGGTCGGAGACGAGTATGCCTTCGACGGTTCAGCCGGCGATCGAATTCCAACCGATGGCGGAGGTGGCTCCTGTATCCGACGGTTCGGCGGCATCGCCTGACGGTGCGAATGACGAGACAGCATCAAGCGACGATGCGTCGGGCAAGGACACAGACAGGGAATCGGGGCCAGCGGAATTCTTCAATTTTGCAGCTGAGTTCGAAGACTTGGCGCTGGGCCGAGCCGCGAGCGAATCGTCCACAGGTTTTACAAGCGGCGATAAATCACCCGCCAGCGCCGAATCGGAAGGGTCACTGCCCCCAGTGAACTCGGCTGAGCGATTTGTTAAATCGATCGAGATTGCGGACGTCTCGTCGCATAAGATCCAGCCGATCGCACAGCTACACGAGAGCTTTATCATCGCGGTCGATGACGAAGGCATGCTCTTGATCGACCAGCATGTGGCACACGAGCGAATCCTTTTCGATAAGTTTCGCAAGAGCGAAACGGAACGAAACATTGAATCGCAAAACTTGTTGCTGCCGGAGACGATCGATCTCACGCCGGCCCAATCGCAGGCGTTCGAGATCATCGAAGACGATCTCGCATCGCTCGGCTTCGGGTTGATGCGTCTGTCCGGACGGACCATAGCTATCAAGTCCATCCCCACCGATCTTCTACCTGCCGAAGCGCGAAATCTTTTTGCCGAGATCCTCGATCATGTCGAGCTGGACAAACGTGGACAGGCCAAGCAGACGCTTCGCGACGACATCGCAGCGAGTCTTGCCTGCAAGGCAGCGGTCAAGATCAATATGAAACTGACACCTGAAAAAATGCAGTGGCTGATCGATCGCCTCCTTCTTACTTCGTCGCCGACGACGTGCCCGCATGGCCGCCCGGTGATTCTCCGTCTGACGATGAAGGACATCGAGAGGGGATTTCACCGAACATGAAAGACGCAGATCCTGTCACCAAAGAAAGACCGACCCGGTTTTGGAACCGGGTTTACGCCGCGGTGATTTTTACGACCGTGGTCGTGGTGACTTTGCTGTGGGCCTTTTCCCGATACTTTTCTTGAGCCGATATTCCGAATGAAACTTCTTGACTGGCTTATCGTCATCGCCTACCTCGCCTACGTGATCTGGGACGGCGTCCGAATGACTAAGCATTCCGGGAGTAAGGAGGGATACTTTCTTGCGAATCGCGGACTGCCGTGGTGGGCGGTGGGATTGTCCGTGATGGCGACCCAGCTCTCGGCCATCACGCTTGTCGGAACAACCGGCCAAGCCTACAGCGACGGGATGCGGTTCATCCAGTTTTATTACGGTTTGCCGTTCGCGATGATCATCCTCTGCGTGACGGTCGTGCCATTCTTCCACCGCGCGAATGTTTTTACGGCATACGAGTATCTTGAAAAACGTTTCGATGTAAGGGTCCGCACCCTGACAAGTTTTTTCTTTCTCGTCTCGCGGGGGCTCGGCGTCGGAACGATCATCTCTGCTCCGTCGATTGTACTGTCGATCGTGTTCGGCTGGAATTTGATCGCGACAATTTTTGCGATCGGCATGTCGACGACCGTCTACACGATGTTCGGCGGTGTCCAGGCAGTTACGTGGACCGACGTCAAGCAGATGGTGATCATCTTTTTCGGCTTGGGTGTCTGCATGATCGTGATCGTTTCAAGCTTTCCCGCCGGTGTTTCGCTTTCCGACGGATTACACCTCGCCGGGAGTCTCGGGAAACTGAATACCGTCGACACCAGTTTTGATCTTCGCGAAAAGTATACGATCTGGTCGGGGCTGATCGGTGGCCTGTTTCTGATGCTCGGCTACTTTGGATGTGATCAGAGTCAGGTCCAGCGGTTCTTGACGGCGAAATCAGTTGACGAGGGAAGGACATCACTCCTGATGAGTGCCTTTCTCAAGATCCCGATTCAATTTTTCATTCTGCTGATCGGCATTCTGGTTTTTGTTTTTTATCAATTCACAGCACCCCCCATCGTTTTCAATACGAATGAGGTTGCGAAGGCACAGAACGATCCACGGTTCGTTGCCATTGAGCAAAACTACCAGGCGGCCCATGCCGCGCGTCGGGAAGCAGCGGTCGAGTTTTCGACGATTGGCGAGGTCGGTTCGCCTCACGCTCGGGACGCATATATTTCAAGCGACAGGAAATTCAACGAAAGCCGGAAAGAAGCGATCGCATTTGTCAGGGAGACGAGCGACAAGAGTTTCAATGATGTGAATTACGTGTTCCCGACATTTGTTCTCGAGAACATGCCAATGGGCGTGATCGGCCTAATAATCGCCGCGATCTTTGCCGCCGCAATGTCGTCGATCGCTGCCGAATTGAACGCGTTGGCCACCGCAACGACGATCGATTTCTACCGGCGTCTGTATGCGCCCGAGGCGACGGATTCGCATTATGTTTTCGTTGGCCGCATCTCGACGTTCATCTGGGGAATTTTCGCGTGCGTCGTTGCAATATTTGCGGCCAATCTCGGATCATTGATCGAGGTCGTGAATAAATTTGGCTCGTTCTTTTACGGCTCGCTGCTTGGTGTATTCGTCCTCGCATTCGCGGTCAAGCGGGCCCGCTCACGCGGTGCATTCTTCGGGCTGTTGTTCGGCATTGCTTCGGTCTGGATAGCAAGCAGCTACACGGACATCGAGTTTCTCTGGTTCAACGTCATCGGGTGTCTGGTTACGGTGGCCGTCGGGTATTTGATATCGTTGACGGTCAGTACGGATTCGGCCGACGGAACGTTTTTCAAGGCTAATTAAGTCGATAACTAAGTAATTAATTCTTGTGTAAATGATCCAAACCTCCAAACAAAAATATCGATTTGGTTTCGCGATCGCGACGACACTGCTTATCTGCATGTCAACGTGTCTGCGATCAAGTACGTCCGCACAGATCAAGCCGGTTTATGATCAGGGCTCGCTTGGACTAACCCAAAGGCTGAAACGACTCAATACGACGGCGAGCGTTCTCATGATCGGTGCACATCCGGATGACGAGGACACGGCGCTTCTTGCTTATCTCGCACGTGGAGAAAGTGCCCGGACGGCTTACCTGTCGCTGACCCGCGGCGATGGGGGTCAGAATCTCCTAGGCCCGGAGCTCGGAGAGGCACTTGGAGTGATCCGAACCGAAGAGTTGCTTCAGGCACGAAAGCTTGACGGCGCGGAACAATTTTTTACGCGGGCATACGATTACGGCTTTTCCAAAACTTTAGCTGAGGCAAAAAAGAAGTGGGATGAGAAAGTCATACTTTGCGACGTCGTTCGTGTAATTCGCTCATATCAGCCACTCGTCGTGATCGCACAGTTTACGGGTACACCAGTCGACGGACACGGGCAGCATCAATATGCAGGTTATATTTCGCCGATCGCCGTTAAGGCCGCCGGCGATTCGGCGCAGTGCAAGCAGGATGGTACGGCATGGGCTGTTCCGCGCTTTTACGTGCGGCATCGTGGTCCGGGAAACGGCGATGTAACGATAAATACGGGAACCTATGACCCGCTTCTGGGAAGGTCGTATTTCGAGATCGCGATGGAAGCCCGTAGTCAGCATCGATCGCAGGAGCAAGGTGTGCTGGAATTAAAGGGCGATCAATTCTCAAATCTCGATCTTGCCCTTCGGTCGGCAAACGACGCAATACCGAGAAGCATTTTCGATGGCATCGATGTTTCCCTTAAGGGGCTTCCGGACACGTTTGGCGTACCGGCGAAATTTACCCGTGAGGGATTTGCCGAGTTGGAATCGCTCGGGGCGAGGATCGTATCCGAATACAAGCCCGAACGTCCCGCGGCCATTTTGTCATTACTCATCGATCTTAAAAAAAGAATACTGAGCAAAGAATTGTCGATCAGTTGTGTTGATGGGCGATCGACTGGAAGCGGCCTTGGAGACTGCGAGACGTATTCGGAGAGCGAGCGGGCTAACATAAGAGGAGCTTCGGGCATCCTCGGCAGGAAGCGGAGTGAGATCGACAAAGCCATTCAGCTTGCCGCAGGAGTTCGTGTGGACGCTATCGCTGATCGTGAGGTTGTAGTGCCCGGCCAGGAATTTCCAGTGGTAGTGCGGTCTTTCATTCCGAAGGGCATCGACGCTCAGATCGAGAGCATTGTTTTTGATGTCAAAGGGGGGCTGTCAGTTAGGCCGATCGAAAACGCGAAGCCGACCGCCTCATTCTTCCGAGCGGAATCGGCGGATCTTACACGCACGTTCCTGGTGACTGTTCAGCCGTCAGACGCGGTGTATCTCTATACCCAACCGTACTGGCTGCTGAGCCCTCGCACTGACTCTTTTTACACCGGCCGGTATGTAGAATTCGAGAACCGGCCCTTCCTTTCATCCATTCTCGAGGCACGTGTGATTTACTCGGTTAGCGGACAGACCCATGAAGCTCGGCAGCCGGTTGAGTTTCGTTACGCCGATGATATTCGCGGGGAGCTGCGCCGAGATGTGAACATCACGCCAATCGTTTCGGTTAGCATGGACCAGCCCGTGAGGGTCGTCGCACGGAGCAGGAAAAGCCAGAATCTCGACGTGACGGTAAGCGTTGAGAGCAGCTCTGCGACGCCCGTAACCGCACGCGTTCGATTGATCATTCCGAACGGATGGACCGCCCGGACCGAAAATGAAAATGTTGAGATCAGCGGGAAGGGACGCAGTGGCGTATCGCGATTTCAGGTTAGCATTCCCGCGGATGAGCGTTCAGGAGATTATCCGATCCGCGCTATCGCGAGCGTCGGTCAGGATCACACGAAGAGCATGGTGACGTTGTCGTATCCTCACATCCAGACTCACCGTGTCTACCGCGACGCTGAAAGCCATGTTAAGTTAGTGGACCTTGCAACAGCTCCGGTGAAAGTTGGTTACGTTAGAGGTAGCGGCGACCGTGTTCAAGATGCCATTCGCGAGATGGGGTTCAATGTCGAAGAGATCACGTCGGCCACTCTCGCGTCCGGCGACCTATCCAGCTTTGATACGATCGTCGTAGGTATCCGGGCATACCAGGCCCGGACCGATATCGTCGCTCATAACGACCGCCTTCTGACGTTTGTCCGAAACGGAGGGACGCTGATCGTACAATATCAATTGCCTGATACGTACACGAAAGGAGATCTGAAGCCTTTTCCCGCCGAGATGGGACCGCGGGTGGTCGATGAGAACGCACCGGTAAAGATCCTGCATCCTGAGGATCCGATCCTGAATTTCCCGAATAAGATCACGTCGGCAGATTTCGAAGGCTGGGTCCAGGAACGGAATCTGTATAACTTTTCGACGATGGACGCGAAATACGTCGGACTTCTCGAATCGCACGACGCAGGCGAACCGGAAAATAAGGGCGGCCTTGTCATCGCCGATATTGGAAAAGGGAAGTATATCTACTGCAGTTATTCGCTCTTCAGACAGCTTCCGGCCGGCGTGCCGGGTGCGTATCGGTTGCTAGCGAATATGCTGAGCTCAGGAAAAACGAACAGCTCCAGACGTGGGAAGTGATCCGGGCCGAGACTGCTAAACTATTTTCTTGTGCGAACTGAAATCAAAGAAGAAGCGGCGGGCGGGTGGCGCCACCAGGTACACGAAATTGTTTTCGAGTCGGAGACGACGGCGGGCCGGGCGTTTGACGTTGCCTTAATTACGCTGATTCTTTTGAGCGTTGCCGCTGTAATGCTGGAGAGCGTAAAAGACGTACGCGATATTTTTGGACCTGAGCTTCTACTTGCCGAGTGGTTCTTTACGATTCTCTTTACG
>JBBKXD010000205.1:0-4329 GCA_037969295.1 Pyrinomonadaceae bacterium
CCCGCACCTTCGCAGTAATCACACGGCGCGCACATCGTACGCTCGAGCGATTGCTTGACGCGCTTTCTCGTCATGGTGATCAGGCCGAAATCGTTGAACGACAGGACCTTGGTCGGTGACTTATCGTCCTGCAGAGCTTCCTGGAGTGCCTGCGAAACCTTGTGACGGTTGCGGCGATCTTCCATGTCGATCAGATCGAGGACGATAATACCGCCGAGGTCGCGAAGCCTGATCTGGCGTGCGATCTCATCGACCGCTTCCATGTTCGTCTTCGTGATCGTATCCTCTAGCCGCGCATTTCCCTTTCCGACGAACTTACCTGTGTTGACGTCGATCGCGACCAGTGCCTCGGTCTGATTGATGACGAGATAGCCACCCGATTTCAGCCACACTCGCGGCTTGAGCGCCTTGTCGATCTCTTCCTGCACGCCGTATGCATCCAGGATCGGTTCTTCGCGAGTGTAAAACTTGACCCGCTTGACCATCCGCGGCTGCATGCGATTTATGAACTCAACCGTCCGCAGATATTCTTCTTCGCTGTCGACACGGATCGCAGTGAATTCGTCCGAAAGGTGGTCGCGAAGCAGCCGCTGGACGAGATCCAGATCCTGATGGACCATCGCCGGCGACTTTACCTTCTCGCTCGTCTTTCTGATGTCCTGCCACGTGCGAACCAGATACTTGGCGTCTTGTCGCAGATCTTCTTCGGAAATCCCCACACCCGCGGTCCGGACAATAAATCCGCCGGTCGGCACATCCTCGTCCTGCTTGATTCTCTGAATCAGCGTTCGGAGTCGTCCGCGTTCATTCGCCGATTCGATCTTTCTCGAAACACCGAGATGCTCGATCGTCGGCATGTAAACCAGGAAGCGGCCCGGAAGCGCGATGTGCGATGTGATTCGAGCGCCTTTCCGGGCGATCGGCTCTTTCGCGATCTGAACAATGATCTCCTGGCCTTCGCGAAGCAACTCGGAAATGGTCGGTTGAGGTCCGCGTTCGCGTCCGTCGCGACGGCCTTGTCCATTACGTGGGCCGCGATCGCGATCCCGAGTATCTCGGCCTCCACCACCACCGCGTCCGCCGCGCGGAGCAGGTTTCGATTCCTTTTTCTCAGTTTTCTCGGCCGCCTCAGATTTAGGCTCAGACTTAGGCTCAGAAACTTCGACCGGGGCTTCATCGACAGCTTCGGCGGTCACTACTTCGACGCCGCCGTCGCCTTCACCATCACCCTCGAGTCCCGGTTCTTCGCCCTCGATCGGCTCACCGGCGGCATCAGTCGCTCCGCCACGACGGCCCCGTCCACCGCGACGGCGCCCGCGTCCACCGCGTCGAACCGCCATCTCGGCGATCTCGCCCGGCTCTTTCACGCTCGCCTCGCCGTCCTCAAGTGCGTCCGAGGCTTTTTTCGGACTGCGGCGAGTCGTCTTCGCTTTTGAGGTTTTCGCTTTGGCCGGCTTCTTCTTTTCCACGGCAGCAGGTTCTGCCTCCGCGGGTTCGTCATCCGACTTCTTCTTTTTCGACGTCTTCGAAAACTTCCCGTGTGAGGACTTAGCCGGCGCTCTTCTTTTCTTCTTCGAGGCGTCGTCCGACGAGCCTTCCTCGTCATCCTCATCCGCAATTCGTTCAAACGCGGTCGGAGCATCGGTGACAGAGCCGAGCAATGATCCGACTGCAGCCTCGGCTGTGCTCTCCATGTCGAACTCGATCGCCCTTACCTGATCGACGATCCGCTCTTGCATGTACGCATCCTTAAACATCTCGCCCGTATCCTCGTCGTCGATAATACGTTCGAAACCGGAATCTTCGAATTCAAAAATCGGAACGCGTGTCTCTGCTGCCCGCCCTTCTGCTTCGGGCGCTTGAGCTTGTTGATCACGGGGCGTTCTGCCACGCCGCCCACGGCCGCGTTTTGGCTTGGCAACTTCCTCGGCTTCGGGCTCATCGGGCTCATCGCTCGTTTCTCCCGTTTCGACAAGCGGCTCGGCGAGTTCCTGGACCGACTCCATCTGCTTCTCCCGGTCGATGCGGGCTCGGTCGATCTTATCGTTTGCCTCGCGCTTTGCTTCCTCCGGCGTCTTCTTCGACTTCTCCATAACGATGCGCTCGATCTCTTCTTCCTCGTCAAAGAAATCCGAGACGTATAGGAACGCATCACGTTCGAGCCCGATTGCGACGAATGCCGACTGCATGCCAGGGAGCACACGCTGCACCCGACCCTTATAGATATTTCCGGCGATTCCGGAGTTTTCCTCGCCGCGCTCGATGTAAAATTCCGTCACGCGGCCGTTGTCCAGAATTGCAATTTTCTTTTCGCGTCCATTGACGCTGATGATCATCTCTTTAGACATAAATGAGATTTGTATTCCTCAAAATTTTAAATGTAGATATGCTTGGAAGGCCGGCGACGATCTTCAGAGAAAGTTCACATTAGGTGGATTTTGAACAGACCTAAGCCTCTGTCGCCATCGACAGAGCGGATTTTGCGTAAACTTTTAGTTTATTGTCCGGGACCCGGAAGTTAATTCCGGACCCGAAGGCTGTGAATTGTCTCACGCAGGAATCTCTTTAATCATAAAAGCGTCCAACGCTCTTATGTCTAAGGGAGCACGTGATTCGCTCAATTACGTAATCGTGCTCAACCTTCAAAAATCTGTGTGCCGTTTTGTCCGGCGTTCTAAAATCCTCTAACGTTTGCTCCTGAATCGTGATCTTGTGTCCGTCCTTCGGCAAACTCGGGTTTAGTATAAACAAAAACAACCTAAATGGAAATGAGGTTGGGAAGTTAGCGGCGACGGCGGGATGCATACTCCTTACATCGGATTCTTTAGGCGGCATCGGCGAAGGACGCGTTTCCCGCTCCGGAGGAGCGAAATGTTTGTAGCAAATGCATCAAATGGCTCTTTCCGCTCCGTAGGAGTGGAATGCGTTACCCCGAGATCCAATCAAAAAGATAGCGATCTTCATATTCAACTTCGAATCGGTCAAGAAGAGACACGTACTCTTCCTTAAAAGATCGACTTGCGTGGTGTGCTTCTTGTTCTAAAACATACTTCCCCACGTCATCAAGTTGGGAGCGCGAGTACGAAAAAGCCCCGAAGCCCTCTTGCCAGTAAAACTTCCCACGAACGAACCGCTTTTTGTTGATGAACTCCGTCGAGTCAGACTTCACATCGCGCACAAGGTCCGAGATTGCGATACTAGGCTTCAGACCAAATAACAGGTGGATGTGGTCCTCAACTCCGCCAATCGCGATGAGTTTTTGGTCTTTGTTGCGGAATATTCCGCCAATGTACTTAAACAGCTCTTCTTTCCATTCCTTTCGTATTAGGCTGGCTCGGTGTTTCACTGCGAAAACTGCTTGGATATAGATTTGAGAGTATGTATTGGCCATGACGCTTTAATAGCATCCAAGTAGTTCAGCTGTCTTAAATCTTTCTAAAAATTTCTGTAGTGCGCGAATCTGTTCCGCTCCCAAGGGAGCGGCGGATCCTCTCCACACGGCATGCTACAAACATTTCACTCCTCCGGAGTGAAGAACCTCACCGTCTCGAGTCTTTGGGTGATTCAGGCAGACTAACGAATTGTCCTAGCGGCGAGGTCGGCGCGGAGCAGAAATCCCCTCGTATATTCCCTTTCGTCCCGCGCCATTTCAGCCTGGTTATGCGACACGCTACAATTCCTATCACCGCATTCTTATGGAGATATATTTTCAGTTGATCAACGACGCCGAAGGTGTCCGAAACGCATGTCGCGAGCTTGCCGGCGAGAAATTGCTCGGCTTCGATACCGAGACGACCGAGCTTGATCCGTACCGCGGTGATCTGCGGTTGATGCAGTTCAGCACAGGCCGGGCGACGTATGTCATCGACTTGAAAGGCTTTGGCTCCAACGGCTCGCTTCGCCTAAATCCTGATCTCGCGCCGCTCCGCGATCTTTTGGCCGACCGAGAGAAATTAAAGATCGCGCATAACGCTAAGTTCGACGCGAAATGGGTGCGACATCACATCGGTGCGGAGCTCAACGGTATAGTCGATACGTTTCTCGCCAGCCAGCTTATCGCCGCCGGTGACTCTGAGCGTCGGCATTCGCTCGCCGATGTTGCACAGTTCTTTACCGGTACAGAGTTGGATAAGTCTGAGCAGATCAGCGATTGGAGCGGCGAGCTTTCACAATCGCAGATCGAATATGCGGCACGCGATGCAGCCATCATGATCCCGCTCTGGGAGCAGATGGAAGATCGTTTGAAGAAAGATGATCTGAGACAGGCGGCAGAGCTTGAGTTCGAATGCGTCATGCCGATCGCCGAGATGGAGCTGAGCGGATTTTATC
>JBBKXD010000206.1:0-3252 GCA_037969295.1 Pyrinomonadaceae bacterium
GACGTTAGAAAAATCGCGACGCTTGCGCATCTTGAAATTACCGAGGAAGAAGTTGCTCTGTACACTCCGCAAATGGCGGAGATCGTAAAGTATGTCGAGCAGTTGAATGAACTCGATACCGGAGACATCGAGCCGATGCTCGGCGGTCTAACCGGCGAAGGAGAAGCAACGGTTACGACTCGTGAAGATGTCGTCCGCGGATCGCTCGGTCAGAAAGCGGCGCTAGAACAAGCTCCGTCGCCTGTCGCCGGGCATTTCCAGGTTCCGAAGGTTTTATGAAAGCGTCGATCAATAAGCAATAAGCAATTTGTAGTAAGTAATGGACGGTAGGCGATCACCAAACAACGCGGTACGAGTAAGCCTTTTTCAACGAATTTCGGCTTGCTGCTTATTGCTTATTGCTAATTGCTTACTACTGGCCTGCAGCCTTCCGAATCTGGAAGAGGCCGACTGCACTCGGGCCCGCGATATCGTCCGCGAATTTTATTCTTTTCATTTCGCCAATGATATGCATCCGACGCAAGAGAACATTCGACTACGAGAGAAATACCTAACGCACGACTACGCGGCTAAATTGATGCATGACGAAGACATCGGGACGCCGGCGACCAAAGATCTCTTCACCAACTCAGAAGATTTTCCAAAGGCGTTTCGTGTCGGAGAGTGCAGAGTCGTCGAGGCCGGAAAAAAGGTGGAGTTCGAAGTTCTCATGTTTTGGAAGGATGACGAGAAAAGCCAACAGAAACCAGTAGTCGCGTTCGTTAGAAAAGAAAATGATAAATGGCTGATCGATTCTGTTTCACCCTGAGATAAATGACTGATAAGAACATTCGGACGAGCATCGCAAAGACGCTCGACAATGCCGAGAAGCTAAATACCGAACTTAACTCGTTTCTTTCGATCGAGCGTGAGCACGCCGAAGCGCGAATTTCGCAGATCGAATCGATCGCCGACGAGCTTCCCCTTCGCGGCCTGGGCATCGCTATAAAAGACAACATCTGCACGAAGGGGCTGCAGACGACTTGCGGCTCGCGAATCTTACACAACTACCGGGCACAGTATGACGCGACGGCGATCAGACGCTTGAACGATGCCGGGGCGATCGTCGTCGGAAAGACAAACATGGACGAGTTCGCGATGGGCTCGTCGAACGAAAGTTCCGCGTTCGGTTCGGTTAAGAATCCGTGGGACACAACGCGTGTTCCGGGCGGCAGTTCCGGCGGGTCTGCCGTCGCCGTTGCGTCGGGCGTTGTACGCGCGGCCCTCGGTTCCGAGACCGGCGGATCGGTTCGTCAGCCTGCGTCTTTGTGTGGCATTGTTGGATTTAAACCGACGTACGGCCGTATCTCGCGGTACGGCCTTGTCGCCTTTGCGTCGTCGCTCGACAATATCGGGATCTTTGGGCAGAGCGTAAAAGACGTAGCGGATGTTCTCGGCGTAATTGCAGGTCGGGACGAGATGGATTCAACATCTGCCGATGTGCCCGTGCCGGATTATTCCGCGACCATTGAAAACGACATCACGGGAAAAACGATCGGCATTCCGCGCTCATTGTTTGGTGACGGGCTGGATGACGAGGTCCGGGACCTGGTGGAAAAGTCGATCGATAATTTCCGCTCGATGGGTGCGAAGACTGTGGACATCGACTTACCGTACGCGAAGTACGGCATAGCCGTCTATTACATCATCGCAACGGCTGAGGCGTCATCAAATCTGGCACGCTACGACGGTGTCCGTTACGGTTTTCGCGTCGAAGAAGCTGAAACGCTTCGACAAATGTATTCGAAGACTCGCGAAGAGGGTTTCGGTGAAGAAGTTAAGCGCCGCATCATGCTCGGCACATATGTGCTGTCGAGCGGATATTACGACGCGTATTATTCAAAAGCGCAAAAGGTCCGCGCCCTCGTAAAGCGCGATTACCAAAAGGTGTTCGCCACTTGCGACGCCATCCTGACCCCGACATCGCCGTCGGTCGCGTTCAAGCTGGGCGCTAAATCAGACGACCCTTTGGCAATGTACTTGAATGACGTCTACACGGTTTCCGCCAACCTCGCCGGCACGCCGGCCATCAGCATTCCGTGCGGCCTCTCGAGCGAAGGACTGCCGATCGGAACGCAGTTGATCGGAAACTTCTGGTCCGAGGCTCAACTTCTGAATCTTGCCCGACGCTACGAAGAGGCATTTCCCCTGACAGCAAGGCCTGCGGTTTTCGTGCGATAGGCTCTAGTGAACCCTGTCGTCTGATCGCCCCGATAGCAATGCCGATGCCGCGGCCGTCGATTCCGCTATTCCCGCTCAGCGCGCGCATTGCGGCGACGCCGGTTGTCGTCTCGACGTGGCCAAGCGTTTTCGTTTGAAGGTTCCTGGAAATGTGCAGCGTTCCCGTATGGGCGGCAATACGCTCGATCATGCCGATCGCCACCTCGGCCTCGAGCATGTTCAGGTTCTTTGCTTCGCTGACGAGTCGGACGCCGGACAGTTTTAGGAATCTACGGAATTCGTGATCGTGGATGTCCTCGACCTGAAGAATCGTACATACGCGCTGTCGGGAATTCCCTTTTGAGACGAGCTCGCGCACATCCGGTGACAGCTTGTCCCCTACAAACGGATCGTCGGAAGGGGCCGTGCTCGTCTTTGAGCGGGCGATTGTCTTGTCTACACTGCCGACAAATTCTGGCTTGGCAAGTTGAGCCGAACCTCGCAGAGTGGGCGGTCCGACGATCGTTGTGAGCATGGCAGCCGCGGCAATTGCGGCGGTCCAGATACTGATTCTTTGTACTTTCATAGTCGTGTTCCAGACTGTGGGAAGAATCTTTACCTGGGAGAGGCGTCGGGTTCTTGTAGAAGCGGCGTGCCCCCGGAAAAATGGAATAAACTGAGTAAATTCGGGTGTTTGATCGTCCGGAGGACCGGTTGGTAACCAGTCAACCTAACCGGCGAGACAGTCACTCTGAAAGAAAAAGGCAGCTGAGCAAATGTCAGCTGCCTGCCTGGAAATCCGAAGATCCTACTGTTTACTTTGTGATGCCCACTTGAGTCAAAGCGTATGCGTAGTCGAAAGCGATCTCTTTGAGCCGATCGTACCGGCCCGACGATCCGCCGTGGCCCGCTCCCATATTCGCCTTTAGCAGGACCGTGTTGTCATCGGTCTTCAGTTCGCGGATCTTGGCAGCGAACTTGGCGCCTTCCCAGTACGGCACCTGGCTGTCATTGAGTGATATCTCGATAAGCATATTCGGATATTTTTGCGCG
>JBBKXD010000207.1:0-8941 GCA_037969295.1 Pyrinomonadaceae bacterium
TCAGCCAATCCGAGTTTTGAGGGTTGGACGAAAAACTCGTCGTTTGCGGAATCGCCCGTGTTAGGAAGAACACGGCTCACAGCATCTCCGATCTTTGCCTCGGGCAGCACGTCATTGAAAAGGTGACGAATGCGGGATTCGTCGGATGCTGCGACGGCGGAACGAAAGTTCTCGACGATCCGGTCTACTTCCTCATTCGTATATTTCGCGATCTTGCCGATGAAGATCTTCGGATGGTTCGTTCGATCCAGGTTCTCACCTGTTATCTCGAGCTCCTCGAAAAGTTTCTCGCCCTTTCTGACACCGGTGAAGATGATGTCGATGTCCTCGTACGGCGTGAGGCCCGACAAACGGATCATGTCCTCGGCAAGATTCACGATTTTCACCGGCTGACCCATATCGAGGATGAATATTTCACCGCCAGTCCCAAGTGCTCCCGCCTGCAAGACGAGCTGCGACGCTTCGGGGATCGTCATGAAGTACCGCGTCATTTCTTTATCCGTGACGGTGATGGCTTCGCCCTTTCGGATCTGCTCGCTAAAGATCGGCACGACGGAACCGGCGGAGCCGAGCACATTGCCGAATCGAACGGCGACGTAGTGCGTTTCGTATTCTTGGTTCAGTCCCTGAACGACGATCTCGGCGATCCGCTTGGACGCTCCCATTACGGACGTCGGATTCACTGCCTTGTCGGTCGAGATCAGCACGAAGTCGCGAACCGCATGCTTTCCGGCAAGCTCGGCCAAACATCGCGTCGCAAGAACGTTGTTCTTGATGGCTTCGACCGCGTTAACTTCCATCAACGGGACATGCTTGTGCGCCGCCGCGTGGAATATGACCTCCGGCCGGTACGTCTCGAAAATCTCTTGCATGCGAGGTTCATCGCCCACATCGGCCATGAGCGGGACGAACTCAAGGCCCTGCAGTTCCGAGAGCTCTCGCTCGATCTGGAAAAGAAAGAATTCGGCACGTTCGACAAGCAGCACACGCTTCGGACTGTACGTAATTATCTGTCGAACCAACTCCGATCCGATCGAGCCGCCGGCACCCGTGACCATTACTGTTCTGCCGGTAAGAAAATCGTGAAGATTCTTATCATCCAGCTTTACCGGTTCGCGCCCGAGAAGATCCTCGATCTGAACGTCGCGAAGGCGGCTAACGGAAACGCGGCCGGTCGCGATCTCGTTCAAGCTGGGTACGATCCGCGCCCGCACGGGAATGGCGCTGCAAATGTCCATGATGCGGCGGATCTCCATTCCACGCGCGGCATCGAGTGCGATAACGATTTGCTTAATGTTCAGTTCGTCGACCAGCCGCGGAATATCATGTGTCGTACCGAGAACCTTATAGCCGCTAACGCTGCCGCCGCGCTTTCGCGGATCATCGTCCACGAGGCCTCGAATCTCAAGTTCGGCGTCGCGGCGCCGTCCGCTGAGCTCTTTTACGAGTGTCGCTCCCATCCGGCCCGCGCCGACAAGCAGTGCCGGATTGCGCTTTAATCGGTGCTTGCCAGAGATGACCTGGTTCTTTTCACCAAATTCGTAAAAGAAGCGACGAAGCACCCGCAGCCCGAGCAGGCCTCCGAATGCGAGAACCGTGTCGATCAGGATCACCGATACCGGTACCTGCCAGAGATTAAAATTCGAAAAGATGAGCAGAAAGCGGAATGCGATAAGTATCGTGCACGAGATCACGGCACCCGTGAGAAAAACCTTCAGATCTTCAATGCTGACGTACCGCCAAAGGATCGAGTAAGCTCCGACGAGAAACAGGGACGAAAACTGCACCAACACGACGAACGGAAGCTGACGCATCACGATATCGACGTAAAATTCGCCGAGCTGGATGTTGACAGCCGGAAGGTAAGCGACGAAGAAGGCCGCGCTGAGGACCACTACGTCGGCGAGGAACTGCGTCGGACGGCGCAGGAACCAGAACCGGTCTGTTAGTTGATTTTGTTCGTTCACCTGAAAAGTAAGGGGTTTTAGCTCTCTTTTATACCTTGAACTTACATTGCGGCGAGTAAACATGTCAACATTTATTGTCACTGATAGCTCGGTCCTTTATCGGGACAACGGAATCGACAACAGGTTGAATCAAAGGCCTTTGTAGGTTATTCTTTGGCGGTATTTTTCTCCTGAGGTTTATCAATGTATTTAAGGATTTTGTTTGTTCTCGTCGTAACGGTCGGCATTGCGATCACCGCTGCTAACGGGCAGCCATTGCCGGTCGATGCGGCTACTCAGAAAGGCTATCTAATTGGCCCCGGCGACGAAATAACCGCCAAAGTACTCGGTGAGCCTCAATTCGATTTTGTCGCCTCGGTTGACGAAAACGGCAAGATAGAAGTTCCTTTTTTCGACAAGTCGCTCACGGCCAAGTGCCTGTCCGAGCGCGATCTCAGAACCGAAGTCACGAAATTATTGTCGAGATATCTGAAGAACCCGCAGATCAGCCTTCGGGTGACGGACCGCAAGAGCCGGCCCCCGGCGACTATATACGGTGAAGTTCGAACACCACAGCAAGTCATATTGACGCGACGCGCGACGCTGCTCGAACTTCTGTCCTTTTCCGGCGGCGTTAACGAAGAGGCCGGCGGAATGATCCAGGTCTTTCGTACCCAACCGCCTGTTTGCGAGAGCGATACGGCAGATGCCGATTGGAAAAACTCGGGCGACGATCTCGACGTCCCTTCGCGAATGTACAGTCTTGCGAGTCTGAAGCTTGGCCGCGAAGAAGCAAATCCCGTGATCTATCCGGGCGATGTTGTCGTCGTGCAAAAGGCTTCGCCTGTGTATATAACCGGTGAAGTTATAACGCCACAAGGAATTTTCTTGAAAGAAGGCGGGGTGTCGTTGTCAGAAGCCATCGCGAAAATTGGCGGCGTCCGGCGCGAGGCTAAGACAAAAGATATTAAGATCTACCGGCTGAAGTCGAACTCAAAAGATCGAGAGATCATAAAGGCTAATTACGACCTCATTCGGAAGGGCGAGCAAAAGGACATAATGCTAGAGCCGTACGATATCGTCGAGGTTGATAAGGCGAAAAAGAACATTGCGCAGACGATTCTTGAACTCGCTCTCGGAGTAGGGCGCACGGCCCTCGGCGGATTCGGAAACGCACTTCCCACCCGGGTCCTGTATTAGTCCGCGTACAGCGCGTCGATCTCATCTTTATATTTTTCTTCGACGACCCGGCGCTTGATCTTAAGCGTCGGAGTAAGCTCTCCGCCCTCTACAGTTAATTCATTTTCCAACAAAGCGATCTTTTTCACCTTCTCGAATCGCGCCAGATTTTGAGTTGCGGAGTCGATCTGACGTTCGATCACATCGATAATGCGCTCGTTCCGGCACATCTCAGCTGGCGTTTTTGCATCGAGGCGCTTTAGCTTGACGTACGATTCAAGCATTTCGAAATTGGGAACGACGAGAGCCGCGGCGAATTTCCGCTCGTTGCCAACGAGGACGGCCTGGCTGACAAATCGGGACGACCTTATCATCTGTTCGATCGGCGACGGGGCAATGTATTTTCCGCCGGACGTCTTGAACAGTTCCTTCTTACGATCGGTGATCCTCAAGAATCCCTCGTTGTCGATCTCACCGATGTCACCGGTCTTGAACCACCCGTCGTCGGTAAATGTCGCACGCGTTGCATCGGGCTTGTTGTAATATCCGAGCATAACTCCCGGGCCGCGCGCCTCGATCTCGCCGTCCCCGGCTATCCGAATGCTCATATTGCGGATCGGTTTTCCGACAGTTCCGAGTTTCACGGCTGATGGATTGTTCGATGTGATCACCGGCGAAGTCTCGGTCAGACCATAACCCTGCATTATCGCGATTCCGGCACCCGTAAAGATCAGAAAGATGTCGTCGGGCAATGCTGCTCCGCCCGTTATGCAGGCTCGCAGCCGACCGCCGAAAAATTCGCGTAGCTTGCTGTACACAAGAACGTCGGCGATCTTGTGTTTCAACGAGAGGTAGAATGACGGCGGCTTACGTCGCTCTTTTTGCAGGGCGAATTCTTTTGCGGTTTCGATCGCCCAGTCGAAGATCCATTCCTTAACGCCGCCTTTCTGTGCGGCCTTCAACTTCGCCTTCGCGTAAACCTTCTCGAATATGCGCGGAACGCCGACGAAGATGGTCGGCCGAACTTCGCTAAGATTATCCGGCACCTTATCAACCGACTCCGCGTAAAAAACCGACATTCCGTGAAAGATATAGAGATACATTGCCGATCGTTCGAATACGTGCGTCAGGGGCAGGACGGACAATGAGATGTCATGGATCGAAAAATCGTACTTCTCGCCGGCATCAATGACGTTCGAGATAATATTCGTGTGGGTCAGCATCACTCCCTTCGGCTCACCGGTGGTTCCGCTTGTATAGATGAGTGTCGCGATTTCGTCAGGGTCTACTGCCGCAGCCAGTTCCGAAACAAGCTCCGGTCTTTCGATCCTTAGCGCTTCGCCGGCAAGTTCCAGTTCGATGAGAGAGACGGCTTGCGAAAGGTCCACTTCGCCGGCGTCAAAAAAAATCAACTTTTCGATCGAAGGACACTTAGCGATAACAGCGGCGACCCGGTCGTAGTCAGCCTTGCTCTCGAGGAAGAGAACTCGCGGGCGGGAGTCTCCAAGAATGTACTCGACCGAGTCGGGAGAAAGGGTAGTGTAGATCGGGACGTCGACTATGCCTGCGAACTGACACCCGGCGTCGGAAAACGTCCATTCTGGCGAATTAGCGGCAAGGATCGCCGCTTTGTCGCCCTTGCGAAGGCCGAGTGAATAAAGTCCGCAGGCGATATTCTCGATTCGGACGACCATCTCATTCGACGATATGGACCGCCACTCACCGCCCTGCTTGTAGTTAAGCGCATCGGTGAGGTTGTTATTGATTACCGCTCGTCGAAAGAGATCCGGAATGGTAGCAGGTTCGTTTTCAAAGAGGGGGGTGCTTCGGCCCGTATGTCCTCCTGGAATATCGGCGCGTGGATTGTCGAGGGTTCCAGTCATTTTGCCAGCAGCCCTCCAAAAAAGATCTTCAGAACCTCTTCAGCCATCGGTGCCAGGGGATAACTCTTGCTTGAAAGGATCCAGTTGGTCACCATTTCATCAAGCGCACCGTAGAACATCTTTGCGCAGACAATCGGTTTTAGATCCGAGCGGAAGACGCCTCGATTCTGACCCTCGTCGATTGTCGCTCGAATGATGTCCAGGTATTCGGAAAAACCGGCGGCGGAAAATTCCTGCATGAACTTGATCGATCCTCGGAGCTCTACCTGAAAAACGATCGCCATGTTGCGATCGGCACCCAATCGTTCCAAGTGCAACTCGGCTATTCGTCGCAGCTTGTCTTCGGGTTTGTCGAGCGTTGCCAACTCGCGGCGGCCCTCGGCGATAAATTCGTCCATCGCCCGATCAAATATCGAGTGCAGAACGTCATCCTTGTTCTTGAAGTAAAGATAAACCGTACCGTCGGCAACGCCTGCCGCCTTCGCGATGTCGGCGACTTTAGAATTAAAAAATCCTTTTTCGGCAAAGACAGAGGTGGCGGCTCGCAGGATGGCCTCGCGTTTGTCCACAACTCCGTTTCGGGTCGGGGCGACTGAATTCTTTGGCATAAAATAACACTGAATGAATCGTCATTCAGTACGTAGAGGCTATACCAAAACGACGAATGTTGGCAATACTAAAAGGCCGGCTAGAGCGCCCGAGGAGGATCCAGGAGCGGAAAGAATCCAAAATCTAAAATCCAAAATGGAAGTGGCGGAGAGGACAGGACTCGAACCTGCAAGCGGTTTCCCGCGGTAGTTTTCAAGACTACTGCCTTACCAATTAGGCTACCTCTCCGGTTGAAGGGACGCTTCTGCCCCGCAGAAAGAAAATATACCGCACCCTCGCAGGTCTTAACAACCTTGACTCCATAGCAAAAATCCCCGGCTGTGAGTAGCAGCCGGGGAACGAGAGAGGATACAGATCCTCAGAGAACTTTAGTCGGCGGACAATAGCCGCGATATTTGCGAATCGAGATTCGATGCTTTGTCCCAGCCGTCGGTCCGCAGCGCGATCAATCCCCTGCGGTTGATAAGAAAATGCGCCGGGAAGCCCATATTGATATTTCCCGACCGATCTCGGTCGGCGTATTTAAGCATTACGCCGAAGCTGTTCGGCAGAATATTGAAGTTAAAAGGATTGCGTTTGAGATAGGGGCCTACCTTTGCCTCGTTTTCCATCGTTACTGCGAGGAAAACAACGTCCTTGTCCCTGTATCGATCGGCGACCCGGTTCAAGTTCGGTATTTCGCTATGGCAGATCGCGCATCGCGTCGACCAGAACGTCAAAACCACAACCTTGCCATGAAGTTGGTCGAGATCGTAAATTTTCCCGTCTAATGATTGACCTGAAAATTCCGGAGCCGTCGCGCCCGGTTTCAGGGCCTGCTGCGAGAGCGCCGCTGAAGTGCTGAATAAAACTAAGCAAAATAGAAAGAAGAATTTGCGCATTTGGAGCGGGCGAAGGAGTGGGCGGTGTTAAAGAGTGTTCAACACTCTCTATCTAATATAAACGGTGAATTTGGATTTACTCCAGAATTATTTTCACCCTCGGGCAAAAACCTCAACTTTTTTAGTCAGTTAGAGCTGGAACGGGCGGCCGCGCCGGAAGGACCCTTGGTTACGTGTTAATATTTTCCAATGCTGCTCGAATCCCTGGAGGTTCAGGATTTTCGCAATCTTAACGGATCGCTGGCACCCTCGGACGGGCTAAATATCCTTATCGGAGACAATGGCCGGGGGAAAACCAATTGGCTCGAATCAATCTACCTCCTTTCTACCACCAAATCGTTCAAAACCGCAAAGCCGCAAGAGGCAATTCGCTTCGGGAAGGACCTCGCGATAGTTCGTGGGAGTGTTCGCCAATCAGAAGAGATCATCCACGAGATCCAGGTTGCGATCCAGCCAAGTTCAAAGATCCTGTCCATAAACGGAAAAAAGCAGACCCTTCATGAGTATCTCGGCGAGCTTCACGCAGTGGTTTTCAATTCTGACGCTGTCGAAATTGTCCGCGGACACCCCGAGTCGCGTAGACGCTTTTTAGATGACGCGATCGTCTCGCTACATCCCCCGTTCGTGCAGACCTTTGCAGATTACAGCCGCGTCATCAAGCAAAAGAACTCTCTGCTGCAGAGAGCCCGGGACGACGAATATCCCTTAGATAAGATCGTCGAGATGCTCACGCCCTGGAACGAGCAATTAACAACCCTCGCAACCCGAATCCACAAAGGCCGGGTTCGGGTGGTCGAACGCTTGAATGAAGCTCTGGAGACGCGGCTTTTCGGCGAAGAAGTAGTTACCATACGATACCTTTCATCCCTGGAAGGTAAAGGCGATCTTGCAGACTACGAAGGGTTGATCGACGAGCGGCTGAAGCTGCGAGTCCAGGCAGAAACGATCGCGGGCCACTCGCTTATCGGACCGCACAGAGACGACCTCGAAATCCTATTCGACGGACACGATCTGCGAAAATTCGGTTCCTCCGGTCAACAGCGAAGCGCCCTGTTGATCTTGCAGCTTGCGAACATATCAGTTTTCAACGCCACTCGAGGCGAATATCCGCTGTTCCTGCTCGATGATCTCGACGCCGAACTGGACTATCGCCGCATCGGCCAGTTGCTGGAGTTTCTACACGGAAAAACGCAGACTTTCGTGACAACCTCGAAGGAGAGTTTTGTTGAAAAAGTAGGAGCTGGAGCGGCTGTTTTCTGGATCGAGAACGGTTCCGGAAAGGCGGCGTAGATCGGCACTCTATCAACTGTAAAAAAGCCCTTCAAAATGCTAGAATAAAGCATCAATTTTGGGTGACTTTTCTCACCTCTCGGACACATCATTCAGACCGATATTTTCCGATCAAAAATTTATAGATTTGGAAGTTTAAGGACTTAAACAGGGGTTATAAATTGGCTAAAGCAAAGACAGAATATAGTGCAGATTCGATCACCGTCCTCGAGGGGCGCGACGCCGTGCGCAAGCGCCCGGCCATGTACATCGGTTCGACCGGTGACATCGGTCTGCACCATCTGGTTTACGAGGTTGTAGATAATTCGGTTGACGAGGCACTTGCAGGCTATTGCGACACGATCGAGGTGGCGATCCACATGGACAACTCGGTCACAGTCATCGACAACGGCCGCGGCATTCCGACCGATATGCACAAGCAGGAAAAGCGCTCGGCCGCCGAGGTCGTGATGACGATCCTGCACGCCGGGGGCAAGTTCGATTCGAACTCTTACAAAGTTTCGGGCGGCCTGCACGGTGTCGGTGTCAGCTGCGTCAACTTTTTGAGCGAGTATCTGAGACTCGAGATCTGGCGCGACGGGAAGACTCATGAAATGGAGTTCGAAGCCGGGATACCGGTCGGCCCGCTGAAGCAAACCGGAACGACGACCAGGCGCGGCACAAAGATAACGTTCCGGCCGGATTCGAGCATCTTCGAAACCACGATCTACAGTTTTGAAAAGTTGTCGGAGCGGCTTCGCGAAAAGGCTTTTCTGAACAAGGGCATCCGGATCTTTATCAAAGACGAACGCGAGGAAGAAGAAAAGTCGCACGAGTTCTACTACAAGGGCGGCATCGCCGAATTCGTAAAGCACCTCAATAAGAACAAGAGCCCGCTTCACGAGGACCCGCTTTATTTTGAACTCGTCGCCGACGATCTATCGATCGAGGTGTCGATGCAATACAACGACAGCTACGACGAAAAGATCTTTTCCTTCGCGAACAACATCAATACGGTGGACGGCGGAACACATCTGTCGGGTTTTCGCGGGGCGATAACGCGCACGATCAACAACTACGCGGAAAGCTCAGGCATGACAAAGAACGCGAAAGTGACGCTTTCGGGCGATGACGTTCGCGAAGGGCTGGTCGCTATTATCAGCGTGAAGATCCC
>JBBKXD010000208.1:0-20231 GCA_037969295.1 Pyrinomonadaceae bacterium
GCTCGCCTGGCGCCCGGAGTTTTCGGGTCAGGGGCTCGAGGGTCGAACGGAGCGTCTGTCGGCCTTCCGAATACGACCGGGCCTGGCGGTTCCGCATCCTCCATCTTCCAGACCGAGAATCAAGTCCCGATCTCCGCTAACGGTCAGAGACTTTCCGCGAACAGCTTTCAGATCGATGGTGTAAGCGTTAATAGCCAGACGTGGGGTGGAGCCGCGGTGGTCACTCCAAGTCAGGAGGCCGTAAAGGAGGTGCAGGTAACGTCGAGCACATATTCGGCCGAGGACGGACGCAACTCCGGAGCAGTGATCAAGGTCGTCAGTCAGAACGGCACGAATGATTTTCATGGCAGCCTTTTCTTTAAATACGCCGACCCGAGTCTCAATGCTCGTAACAAATTCGGGATAGGAACTCGGGTCTCAAACAAGTTTCGCCAGTATGGCGGAAGCTTGGGCGGACCGATATACCGAAACAAGCTTTTCTTTTTCTTTACCTATGAGGGAGCTCGAAATAAAAGCAATGTTCCGTACGACGCCTGGATCGAAACTCCGCAATACCGGCAGCAGGTGGTCAATCTGCGGCCCGGCGGCAAGACAGCTCGGATCTTCCAGGCTGCTGGGATCGAGCCGCGCATACTTTCGGTTATCCCAACGACATGTGCGTTCGCCAACCTTCCCCCGGCCCGGTGTCAGCAAGTGGCTGGTGGCCTTGACCTCGGCTCGATCGGGCCCGGCCCGTCGCCAACCAATCCTTACATCGACGGCTTCGGTATGTCTCAAGGCCTTGGTTTTGACGGAATCCCGGACATACAGTTTGCCCGCATTGCGAATCCGTCGAAGTTTTCCGGAAATCAATACAATACCCGTGTAGATTTTCAGCTGACCACGAAGGATTCTTTTACCGTTTCAACGTTCTTCACGCCGACTGAAAACCTGAGCGCAAACTCGGGTGGCCGTTCGCGGCCCATTGCCGATATTAACTCCCCGAGATTTAACTGGGCGGCGACCGCTATCTACAACCGCGTCATTTCATCCAACATGATCAATGAGCTTCGCTTCAACATGAATGGATGGAATTTTGACGAGATCTCGGCAAATCCCGACTCTAACTTCGGTATACCGAGGCTAGAGGTCGAGGGACTACCGTTTGACCGAATTCGCTTCGGCGCGGATCGCTCAGAAGGAACGCCCGGTAAATACGACGAAAGTCAGTTTGAATTCCGGGACGTCTTCAACTGGGTGTTGGGAAATCACATTCTAAAGATAGGCGGCGAGTGGCGAAAGGAAATAAATAAGAACAGCATTATCGGCGGGGCTCGTCCGCTGTATTCATTTGTTGGCCTGTGGAATCTTGCGAACGATGCGCCGATCTTTGAAGCGATCAACGCTGATCCGGCGACCGGCGGCCCGGCATCCGGGATACGCGAGTATTCGAGCAATAACTTCGCACTCTTCCTTCAGAACGATTGGAAGGTCCGGCCGAACTTAACGGTGAATCTGGGCCTAAGATGGGAGTACTTCTCACCCCTGACCGACACCAGCGGACAACAAAGCAATTTGTTTCTTGGCCCGAATGGATTGAGTGACGCTCAAGTTCGACCAGTGGATCAGCTTTACAAATCCGATTGGAATAACTTCGGTCCACAGGTTGGCTTCGCGTATTCGCCCAAGATGTTCAAGGACAAGATGGTTGTTCGTGGAGGATTCGGCATGGGCTACAACCGCTTGCCCAACACGATCTTCCTGAACGCCCGCGGAAATCCGCCGTTCCTTGCCCGCTTCGGTATTTGCTGCGGGCACACCGGCGAGCCGTTCGCTAACGGTCGGATCACTTACGTGCTCGGCTCGAGTAACTCACCGGACAGTTATCCGGCTAATCCGGCTCTGGGCCAGGGGATCAACCCAACAACCGGTGCACCGGTGTGCTGCTCCGTCGAGATCTACGGTTCACCGACAGATCTGCCAACCGCATACGTTTACCGGTACTCGTTAGAGGGCGAGTACGAGCTTCCTTTTTGGAAACTCGTAACCTCACTTGGATACCAGGGAAGCTCGGGACGGCACTTCGTGAGGCTGGTAAATCAAAATTTCGTCTTCGCTCAAACGAACCCGGCTTTCTTCGCAACATACTTTGCTTCACCGGATGTGAATACAAATTACAACGGCATGAACGCCAGGCTTCGTCGGCGGTTCTCAAACGGATTTCAGTTTGACGCGATCTATCGCTGGAGCAAGAGCCTCGACACCTTATCCTACGAAGGTCCGGGATTCGTCACCAATCAAACTTTCCCCGTAGACAACAGCACCGAAAAGGGTCCTTCGGATTATGACGTACGGCATAACTGGGTGATCTCGGGCTTGTGGGACCTTCCGAATCCCGTTAAAGGAAATTCGTGGGCTGCTAAGCTTCTCGGCGGTTGGCAGATAAATGGTATCTGGACGTATCACACAGGGTTTCCGTGGACGCCAAAGTTGGGATCGGGCATCAGATCTCTTAGCGGGGACTTCTTCGGACCGATCCGTCCTATTGGGTATTCTGGCCAACAACCGCTCGCGAACACGAACGCAAACTTTCTTGGCGCCGGAATCTTCCCGGGAAACCTTATCCCCGGAGCCCAGTGTGACAGCAATATGTTTCCGCAGGGATGCAGCAACTACTTTTTTACGCGGGTAAATCGCGACGCGACCAACACGCCGACATACTTGATCAATCCACCCGGAATCGGTCGGAATGTTTTTCGCGGTCCGAAGTATCGAGCGTTGGACCTCAGCGTCGTGAAACGGTTTCGTCTCGACGGATTGTCATTTCTGCAGGAAGGGTCGGGGTTGGATCTCCGAGCAAACTTCTTTAACATCTTCAATCAACTGAACCTCGACAATTTCCAGTTTGGTGATGACAGCACGTTTGTCGATCGCGCGCAGTTCGGCATCGCACAACGCGCTCTCGCCGGGCGCACTGTCGAGTTACAGGTCAGATTTAATTTCTGATCGGAACGCACTTTGATCTAACGGGGACACGAGTATGACTCGCGTCCCCGCTGGAATTGCCCGACCAACTGTTCGCCGTCGCGGGCGGACCTGTTTATCCTTCTTCAAATATGCAGAAAACCGCGAGAACAATTTGGTTTACGCTCGTCGTCTTACTGCTTTTCTCCGGCGTGCTTGCACAGCGAAGCGGCCCGGCCGTCGAGCGCCGTATTAATTCGCTGATCGCCCGGATGACTCTCGCCGAAAAGCTCGGGCAACTGCAGCAACTCGACGGCGACTATCGCGGGTTTGCACGGCCAGAGCATTTCGATCTGGCGCGGAAAGGTCTACTCGGATCGACGCTGAATGTTCGCGGCGTAAAGTTTACGAACGAGCTGCAGCGAGCTGCGCTCGAATCGCGTCTGAAGATCCCGATGTTGTTCGGCTTCGATGTCATCCACGGCTATCGGACGATCTTTCCCGTCCCGCTCGGTGAGGCCGCAAGCTGGGACCTCGCGTTGATCGAAAAAAATTCATCTATCGCTGCTGCGGAATCTCGGGCAGCCGGCGTTCATTGGACGTTTGCCCCGATGGTCGATATCGCCCGCGATCCGCGCTGGGGACGGATCATCGAAGGCGCCGGTGAAGATACGTTTCTCGGCTCGCAGATCGCCGCCGCACGGGTTCGCGGATTTCAAGGCACCGACTACAGCGCAAATAATCGTGTGCTGGCGACGGCGAAGCACTGGGTGGGCTATGGCGCGGCGCTTGGCGGCCGCGATTACAACACCACCGATATTTCCGAGCGAGCTCTGCGCGAAATATATTTTCCGCCGTTCAAAGCCGCCGTTGACGCCGGCGTCGGTTCATTCATGACGTCGTTCAACGATCTCGACGGCGTTCCGGCGACGGCTAGTCCGTTCGTGCTGAAAAAGGTCCTCCGCGACGAATGGAAATTCGACGGCCTGGTCGTTAGCGACTACACGGCCGTGATGGAGCTCATGTTCCACGGCCTTGCCCGGACCGAAGCGGACGCGGCGATGTATGCGCTAAATGCCGGCACCGACATGGAAATGGTCAGCCGCTTTTATAATCAGCATGGCTCCGAGCTTCTAAAAGAAAAGAAGATCTCGATGGCGACGATCGACGAGGCCGTCCGCCGAATACTTCGAATAAAATTTCGACTCGGATTATTTGATAAGCCGTACGCCGACGAAGAGCTCGAACGGCGCGAGGTATTCAAACAGACGAATCGCGACGCGGCAAAGATCGCCGCCGAGCGTTCGTTTGTTCTTTTGAGGAACGAGAACGAGACGTTGCCGATAAATACAAACGTCGGTAATATCGCCGTCATCGGCGGACTTGCCGACAGCAAGGCCGAGATGAACAGCAACTGGTCGGGCGATGGAAAACCCGAAGATCCGATCACGGTCGTCGCGGCACTGCGTCAAAAATTTCCGAAGAAAACGATCCGATTCGAACCCGGATGTGATGCGAAATGCGATAACGATGCGGGATTTGCGGCAGCCGTCGACGCGGTGAAAAGTTCCGACTTCGTGATCCTCGTCGTCGGCGAATCGCAGGACATGAGCGGTGAGGCCGCGTCGCGAAGCAATATCGACTTGCCCGGTCGACAGCTCGAGCTGGTGAAAGCGATCCACGCCCTCGGTAAGCCGTACGTCGTCGTACTCATTAACGGCCGGCCCCTGACCATCAATTGGGTCGCGGAGAATTCGCCGGCGATACTTGAAGCCTGGTTCCCGGGGACGATGGCCGGACCGGCGATCGTCGACACGCTATTCGGCGATGTGAATCCGGGCGGGAAACTTCCCGTCACATTCCCGCGTTCCGTCGGGCAGATCCCGCTTTATTACAATCACAAAAATACAGGCAGGCCTTTTAAGGCAAGCGAGAAATACACGTCGAAATATCTCGACATCCCGAACACGCCGCTCTATCCCTTCGGCCACGGCCTGAGCTATACGCAATTTCGTCTCAGCAATTTAAAACTCGACAAAGATCAGATCCTTCCGGCGGGAAGCGTGAAAGTTTCAGTCGATATTGAGAACGTCGGCAAGCGCGCGGGCGACGAAGTGGTTCAGCTTTACATCAACGATGTCGCGGCGACGGTGACGCGGCCCGTGAAGGAACTGCGAGGGTTTAGACGGGTCACGCTCCAGCCCGGGCAAAAGCAAAAGATCGAGTTTGCACTTGGATCGAAGGACCTCGCTTTTCTGGGCCGCGATCTGAAACCGGTCGTCGAACCGGGATCATTCATGGTGTACGCCGCGACAAGCAGCGAGGGCGGGTTGCAGTCCACATTCGAGGTCGTTACCTCGCTCGCCACAGCCCAGACCGGTCGGCCACCGATTCAAAATGAGCCTGTCGATCCACCGCCCGCGGTTCCCGTACCAACTGCCGCTATCAGCCCAGAGGACGATGCTTTTCTGGACGATCTGCAGAAACGAGAATTCGAATACTTCTGGGAACACTCCGACCTGAAGACCGGCCTAACGCTCGATCGCACTCGCACCGACGGAACTCCACCGCCAATCGGGGAGAGTCACCACAAGGTCGCGAGCATCGCGGCAACAGGTTTTGCATTGTCGGGTTATTGCATCGCCGCGGATCGCGGCTGGATACCGACGGCACAGGCGAAAGAACGCACGCGTAACACACTCGATTTTTTCGCCAATCGTCAGGAGCACAAGAATGGCTGGTTCTACCATTTTGTCGATCAGGAAACGGGCGAGCGGCGGTGGCGAAGCGAGCTCTCGTCGATCGACACCGCGCTGCTATTGGGTGGCGTGCTAACGGTCAAGAGCTGTTTCAAAGACGATCGAGAGATCGTCGCACTCGCCGACAAGATCTATGGCCGCGTCGATTTCAAATGGATGCTCAACGGCGATGCGAATTTGTTGTCGCACGGTTGGCGACCCGAGAGCGGTTTCATACCGAACCGCTGGCACGACTACAGCGAACAAATGATCTTGTATCTTCTCGCGATCGGTTCGCCAACGCACCCGATCCCGGCCCGCTCCTGGTACGCATGGGAGCGCACGTGGCAGGAATACGGACAATACAAATATCTCGCCGCCGTCTCTCCGCTTTTCATCCATCAGTTCTCGCACGCCTGGGTCGATTTTCGAAATCGACGAGAACACCTGCCCCCGAATGTCGATTATTTTGAAAACTCGGTAAAGGCAACAATGGCGCAGCGCCAATTTTTTATCGACGTCTTGAGCAAAGAATTTCCGCAATACTCTGCTAACATTTGGGGGCTGACTGCTTCGGACAGCGCGAAAGGTTATGTCGCATGGGGAGCGCCGTCGCGACATGCGGACACGGATGGAACGGTCGTTCCATATGCACCCGCCGGCTCGCTGATGTTCACGCCCGATATCGCCCTCGCCGCGCTGAAGGAAATGAAGACGCTGTATGGCAAGAAGATCTACGGTCGTTATGGATTTGCGGACGCCTTCAACCCGCACAACGGATGGGTAAATCCCGATGTCATCGGCATCGATCTCGGGATCGCGCTGCTAAGTACAGAAAATTTGCGAAGCGGGAAAGTCTGGTACTGGTTCATGCAGAATGATGAGGTTCGACGTGCGATGCGAAGAGTTTCGCTATACTAAGCGACGTAGGAGTTTCAAGTTTCTGAAGAATTAGCCACAGAGCACACCGAGATTTTTGAGAAGATTTTGGACAGGGATATCAGCCCGACTTTCCACCTGCTTCTCTCTGTGTGCTCTGTGGCTGGATTTATCCCTAATAGTTTATGTCGTTGCTTGAAATGAAGAACATCGTCAAGGAGTTCCCGGGTGTACGGGCTCTTGACGGTGTTAGCTTTACGCTTGAGGAAGGCGAATTTCACGGGCTTGTCGGTGAGAACGGCGCCGGAAAATCGACGCTGATGAAAGTGCTGTCCGGCGTCTACCCGCATGGCACGTACGACGGCGAGATCCTGGTCGCAGGCCAGACGCGCGCATTCGCGGGCGTGCGAGATTCGGAACGGGCGGGCATCGCCATAGTCTTTCAGGAATTATCACTGATTAAAGGACTGACCGTCGGCGAAAATATTTTCCTCGGCCGTGAACCTTCGCGATTAGGCGTCGTCAACTGGTCTGAGCTTTACCATCGAGCGACCAAACTACTAAGCGAACTGCAGCTTGCGATTGACCCACGGGTCGAGGTCGGAAGCCTCGGGATCGGGCAGCAGCAGCTTGTCGAGATCGCAAAGGCCCTGTCGCAGAACGCGAAGATCCTCGTGCTGGACGAACCGACCGCCGCGCTCACCGAATCCGAGGTGGAAACACTGTTCGACATCATTCGCAAACTCACCGCTCGCGGCGTCGGGATCATTTATATCTCGCATAAGCTCGACGAAGTTTTCGCGATGGCCGACCGGATAACCGTCCTCCGCGATGGAATAACCGTTGGCACGCACGCGGCGGACGAACTGACGATAGACAAAGTTATATCAGCGATGGTTGGGCGCGATGTCGGCGACATTTTTCCAAAAACCGATCACGAGCTGGGTGAAACCGCCTTTGAAGTGAAAAACCTGACGGTATTCTCGACGGACGACAATCGGAAGAAAATTGTCGACGACGTTTCCTTTAGCGTCAGAAAAGGCGAAGTCCTGGGTATTGCCGGTCTGATGGGCTCGGGCCGTTCCGAGACGCTTACGGCGACATTCGGCGCCGCACCGAACCAAAGTACGTGCGAAGTTTATGTCAAGGGCAAACGGATCAGGATCGATTCGCCGTCGGACGCCATCGAGCACGGGGTCGGATTCGTCACCGAGGACCGCAAACGCTACGGCCTGATCCTCGAACAGACGATACTCGACAACCTGACGCTGGCCGGATTGAAAAAGATCTCCGGCGCATTCCTCACTCATCGAACGCGGGAGACGATGGCGGCGAACGGTCCGATGCGCTCGCTTCGGATAAAGGCTAACTCGACATTGACCATTACCGGAACGCTGTCCGGCGGAAATCAGCAAAAGGTCGTCCTCGGGAAGTGGCTGTTGACTAACCCCGACGTGCTTTTTCTCGACGAACCGACGCGGGGAATCGACGTTGGAGCCAAGCAGGAGATATATGCCGAGATCAACAAGCTGGCGAAAGAGGGGCTCGCGATCGTTCTGGTTTCATCTGAGCTGCCCGAGGTTCTCGGTCTTTCGGATCGCGTGATCGTACTTCGGGACGGAAAGGTTGCCGGTGAATTCACACGGACCGAAGCCACACCTGAGCGCGTCATGGCAGCGGCAACGGGAGCTCATTAGGATCCGTGATGGTTTGAGATCAACTGTTAACGGTTAACGGTGAATGTAGGCTGCGACGGATCGAAATCCGCATTCCGAAATCCGCATTCCGCATTCCGCATTTTTGACGACATGAGTGAACAAACAATAACCAAGATAACCGGTTCGTCATTGCGGGCCTACATCATGATCGCGGTCCTCGGTCTGATCTGGGTCTATTTTCACTGGGCGACAGATTACGTTTTTCTCACTTCGCGAAATTTGTCGAATCTGATGACGCAGATGTCTGTGACCGGAATTCTCGCGGTCGGAATGCTGATGGTCATCGTCTCGGGCAATATCGATCTTTCGGTAGGTTCGGTTCTCGGTTTTGCCGGCGGTATCGCGGCGTTCAGCATGGCGAATCTCGGATACGGAATTCCGGTGTCGATCGCTTTCGCGATCCTTGTTGGAACGGTAATCGGTGCATTCCACGGTGCCCTTACGGCCTATCTGAACATCCCGGCTTTCATCGTCACGCTCGGCGGCCTGCTCGCATGGCGCGGTGCGGTGAAATGGCTGCTCAGCGGAAATACCATTCCAATATCCGACGATACGTTCAAAGCGATCGGGCAGAGCAATCTGTCGACGACCTCAGGATGGATACTCGCCGCGGTTGCCATAGTATTCGTGTTGTTTATGGCATACCGACGGGCGAATGCCGTAAAGCAATATGGCCTGGGTGAACCGAACTATCTGAAAGAAGCCCTCGGGGCGATCGTTCCCATCGCTGCGATCACGGCATTCATCTGGGTAATGAATTCCTATCTCGGCGTGCCGATACCGGTTCTGATCCTTCTTGCGGTGGCACTTGTCGGCGCGTTTCTGACAAACTCGACAACTTTCGGACGCTATCTTTACGCGATCGGCGGCAATGCGGATGCGGCTCGATTATCGGGAATTAACAACAAGCGAAACATCCTGAAAGTTTATGCCTTGCTCGGCGCATTTACGGGCGTCGCGTCGCTGATCTTTTCGGCGCGCGTCGGCAGCGCGGCACCGGACGCCGGCGTTTTGAAAGAGCTCGATGCGATCGCCGCGTGCGTCA
The DNA here is from genome assembly GCA_037969295.1 of Pyrinomonadaceae bacterium. Lineage (GTDB taxonomy): Bacteria > Acidobacteriota > Blastocatellia > Pyrinomonadales > Pyrinomonadaceae > OLB17. Next base: position 9,324 of record JBBKXD010000208.1, read on the forward strand.
TCGGCGGTGCGTCGCTGATGGGCGGACGCGGCACGATCTTCGGCGCATGTCTCGGTGCATTGATCATGGCAAGTTTGGACAACGGAATGTCTCTGGTGAATGTGCGCGATTTTATGCAGGACATTATCAAAGGCTCGATCCTCGTCGCGGCCGTCGGTTTGGATATGGCGGGCCGTAAGAAGGGATAAGAATAATGGTGAATGGTGAATGGTGAGTGGTGAGTGGTAAAGACAAAACCCTTACATTCACCATTCACCATTCACCATTATTCTTAGCCCCCGATAAAACTCATCGTCCGCGATGCGGGGACGAAATCAGGTTCGTTTATTCGGTGACGCGGTTCTTTTTTAAGCGTGACGTGCTCGATGAACTCGACGATCTCGACACGCGTCGCGCCGCTGCGAAGGCAGCCGCGCAGATCGTGCTCGACGGTTGAGAAAAGACAGGTTCGAATTTGTCCGTCGGCCGTCAGGCGAATTCGCGAACACTGTCCGCAGAACATTTCGGTAACAGGCGCGATGATGCCGATCCCGCCGGGTGCGCCATCAGCGAATCGATACTTCCAGGCCGTTTCACTACCGCGCGTCGTGTCTTTCAATACGAGCGGATAAACCGCATTGATCTTCTCGAACATCTCACGCCCCGGGACAACTTGCGAGCGATCCCAATCGTGGCCCGAATCCAGAGGCATGTACTCGATGAATCGCATCTCGACGCTGTTGTCGCGTGCGAACCGCGCAAATTCAACAAGCTCATCATCGTTGACCCCACGGACGATAACGGCATTGATCTTCACCGGCTCAAATCCATAAATGCGAGCGGCTTCGATCGCTTCGAGGACATCTTGCAGAGAATCAACACCGGTGATCTCGTGGAAACGATGTGTGTCGAGCGTATCGAGGCTGATCGTCATTCTATCGAGGCCGGCGTTTTTCAAAGCTTCGGCTCTCCGCGGAATGTCGAATCCGTTTGTCGTTAAGGCGAGATCTTTCAGTCGCGGCTTGAGCTTCGCGAGTTTCGACACAAGTGTTTCGATGTTCCGACGCAGCATCGGCTCGCCGCCGGTCAGACGGATCTTCTCGATGCCAAGCGAAACAAAGATCTCGGCGATGTGCTCGATCTCTTCAAACGTAAGGATCGTGTCCTTGCGTGCGAGCGGCGGCTCGCCGTTGGGCAGGCAATAGAAGCAGCGAAAATTACACCGGTCGGTGACCGAGATGCGAAGGTCGCGGATTATTCTGTTGTGGCTGTCTCTTAACACACTTGCGTTAGTTCGTAGTTGATAATTGATAGTTGATAGTTCGTCCATTTTAAGTTGACGATCCTTATTCATAAATCGAACTATCAACTATCAATTATCAGTTATCAACTTCCTTAGTGCTTTCGCGTTCCGTCTCAAACCCGCGAGCTTCGTTCGTTTCATCGCACTTTTTCGAAAGCGAGCAGCATAAGTTTCGGGCTTGAACGATTCTACCACGTCGAGTGCAAGCGAGATTTCGCCTTGCCTCGGAGAGAATTGGTCTTCATCCGTCGGCTGCTCAAATCGGTTCCACGGGCAGACGTCCTGACAGATATCACATCCGTAGATCCAGCCGTTTAGATTCGCCGAGATGTTTTCCGGCAGTTCTTCGGATCTTAATTCGATCGTCGCGTAAGAAATACATTTGTTCGAATCGACGACGTATGGCTCGACGATCGCGTCGGTCGGGCAGGCATCGATGCACGCCGTGCACGTGCCGCAGTGGTCAGCCATCGGCTCGTCATGGTCGAGCTCGAGGTTCAGTAAGATCTCGCCAAGGAATACCCACGAGCCGTACTCTTTTGTAATGATGTTCGAATGCTTACCGAGCCAACCGAATCCGGCACGCGCCGCCCACGCTTTCTCCATCACCGGCGATGTGTCGACGCAGATCTTTCCCGTGGCCGTCGGTGCCTCGGCAATGATCCAATCAAGCAGCGCCCGGAGTTTTTCTTTGACGACGTCGTGATAGTCATCGCCCCAGGCGTAGCGGGATATTTTGCCGCTCGCGATATCGTCCACATGCTGCTGCGGCGTGTAGTAATTCACCGCGACGGAGATGACGGATCTGGCTTCCGGAAATATCCTTCGCGGATCGGTCCGCTTTTCAGGCTCGCGCTCGAGCCACGCCATTTCACCGTGATGATCGCGGTCGAGCCATTCGAAAAAATGCTGACCCTCTTGTTCGAGATGTTCGGCGCGCGCAAAGCCGATCTTACTTATGCCCAACTCGATCGCCTTTTGCCTGATCTTTTCGGAAAGCGAAACCACGGATCGATTATCTCGCACCCGCCAAAGAAAAGCACCGAAGGTTGGAGTACGGGCTCAACAAATCCGTGTTGCAAACGCTATTAACCGCAGATGACGCGGATACGGCAGATAAGAAATAGATAGTCTTGTCTCTTATCCGCGATATCCGCGTCATCTGCGGTTAAATCAGCTAAATGGTCCGCAAACCGTTGGTTAATTCCTAACCCACGGGCCGCAACCTTCATTAGAAGTTCAGCTTTGCACCGAACTGGAACTGACGCGGATCGAAGGCCGATGTCGGCTGGCTGTAGTACTTTCCATTCGAAGCTCGCTGGTTGAAACCGTTAACCACCGTATAGAACGGATTCGCCCCAGCTTCGTTAAAACGATTGAAAAGATTGAACCCTTCAGCGATCAGATCAAGACTGATCCGTTCTCCGAATCGGATCTTTCTCGCCAACCGGGCGTCCACCGAGAAATAATTGTGTGTCGTGCCGGCATTTCGCCCGAGCGTGCCGCTGATCGGAAATCCCAAAACGCACGGAGGATCATTGGTGTCCGCAACCGCGTTTTGTCCACGGCAGAGCCTTCCGTCCGGAAGGACAAACGGGCGCTCATTCGTGCTCTGAAAATCACCGTTCGCATCACCCGGAGCGATGATATTAAATGGCCGGCCCGAACCGTACTCGATGATCGGCGAGAACGAAAAGCCATGCATAACCTTTTTCCACATGCTTCCCGACCGCCACCCGTCCGGAGTGCTGAAAACGCCGCTGAAAACGAAACGGTGACGCTGATCGAACAGCGAGTCGGACCGTTCGGCCCGAAAGTTTGTGTTGTCCTGGGGCTTCAGCAAAGTCTGAAGGTCGGACGAATCGTCTATCGAATGTGACCATGTGTAAGTCGCATAAAACTGCATGTTGGTCGAAAAGCGTTTCTTCAATTCGATATTTAACGCGTTGTATGACGAATTGCCGTCAGATAGCTGCGCATTAACATCCGCATATGCATTGATCGGTCCTGGTGTTCGAACGCTGCCCGCGATGGCGGCATCGAATACCGCTTTGGTGACCGCCCCGCCGGTGGCGGAAGCGACAAAGAAGTAATTCGGGCCAAGTCTTCGGAAATAGTTTGCAGCGATGGGGCTGACGATCTTCTGACCGGCTCCGTTGACGCCGACCAAACCAGGGATTATGACAGTAAAGCCTTGCGGACATGCTGCTGAGGGAGCGCAGTTTGCCGTGGGTAACGAGAAGAAACCGGCCTGCGCAAGATTCGCCGGACCAACGCCAAAGAATCGGCGGAAATTCTCGATCAGCGCGCCCGTGTTAACAAGGTTGACGTCCTGCGGATGAGCAAGGTGGCGAGCATTTACCGTAATGTAGTTTGCCGAGATCGACATATTCTTGCCGATCATTTGCTCGATTCCAAGATTTCCCTGGAGCGCATACGGATATTGAAAGTCCTTCGCGACATTCAGTGTGAACGGAAGGATCGGTCCGAATCCGGTGAAGTTTGCCGAGTTAAAGCGTTGGAAACCGTAGAGATATTGCGATGAGGATGCGACACCCGGGGTGATGGTCGTACCGCAGAATGCGGGTACCGAACCCTGAACCCCGCACACGGTTCCGTGAAATACCTGGAAGGCATTGAACAAGCCAGTTGGGCTCGGCCCGCCGATCGGTAGAAGTGTCGCCTGCTGCTGCTGCGAACCGTCAGCGATATCCGAGTTGAAAGCGACCGCCAATAGCGGGTGATCGTAGAACATTCCGCCGGCGCCGCGAAGGACCGTCTTGCCGTTACCGAAAACGTCCCAAGCCACACCCACACGCGGCGCCCAGTTGTTGGTGTCACGCGGAAATCCTTGTGTGACGTTGAGAGCATCTTGAGCGACCTGCACATCCTGGGCCGTCAGTGTTATGCCCGTAAGCGGATCGCGGAACGCCGTCGGCGCGAATTCCTCGGTGAACTCGATGTCGTAACGGATACCGTAATTGAGTGTGACGTTCTTCAGAACTCTCCACGTGTCCTGCACAAAAAATGCGACCGGCTTGTTCTTGATCGAGCTTTGCGGGTTACCAAATCCCTGGATGAAAACGCTCGGGAATCCGAGCCCGTAACTCTGATTCGGTGTGATGGCCGGACACCGCAGAGCGATCGGTATTGTCGGAGAGTCGCACGCAACGCCGTTCGTCGGATTCCTGACCAAAGCACCGGCTGCCTGTGAACTGAAGTTGAAAAGCGCCGGGAAGTTCAGTTCGAACTTCGCTGCGACGTCGATCCAGTTAATGTCTCCGCCAAATTTAATAATGTGATTACCTGTCGCCCACGTCATATTGTCCCGAAGCTGGAAGCGGTTCTCACTTCGATCCACCGGCGAGAACGGATTCGATCCTAGAAAACCGGTTCCGGCGATCTGATGAGCTACGCTCGGAACTTGTGAATCGAACTTCGCCAGGCGTCGTCCATAATTCACGAACGCCTCGTTGACCAGGTTGTGCGGCAGGACACTCGAAAGTGAAAGACCCACCGACGTGTCTTTAATATCCTGAATACCCGTTCGCGAATAATCGTTCTGGCCGAGTGTCTGGTTCTGTGATTCGTCCTGAATTCCGTTGATCTTGCTAGGGTTGTAGCCCATGCGAACGGAAAGCTGGTGACCGGGAACGATCAGATGATCCAGGCGCACCGACGAATAAGTAGTCGCTTCGGAAATCGGAAAGATCCGACGGAGCTGCGTCAGCGGTCGAAACGCAACGAGCTCACCGCGGGCATCTCTGGTAAGCGGCACCGGCGTTCCGGACAGCAAAAGACGCGGACCGACGACCTGACCGACCGGCACTCCGATCCCCGGAATAAAATTCGTCAACACGCTCGAACCAAACAACGCGGTCTGAGCTCCGATCGATGTGAGCTGGGCGTACGCGAGAGCGGTCTGGATACGTCCCGTATTGCCGCTCGCAAGCTCTCCCTGGATATAGTTCACCTGACCCGGAGTGAGATTGTTATACGTCTGCGAGAACGGTAAGAAAGGTGCTCCGACCGTTATGCTCGCTGTCTGATTCCCGATGATATCGCTCGTAAAAAATCCTGACTCCTGGCGTCGGCGCTGTTCGAATGAGGCGAAGAAGAACGTTCGCTCCTTTTTAAGCGGGCCACCGAACGTCGCGCCGTACTGAGCGCGAGTATATGCCGGACGCTTGCTCGGATCTCCGTCAATGATCGGAGCAAAGGCGTTCCGTGATTGCACGCTCTTGTCGCGAATAAACCCAAAAACGTTTCCTCTGAAATCGTTCGTTCCGCTTTTGGTAACGACATTGACGATGCCGCCCGTCGCACGTCCGAACTCAGGCAGATATGAGTTTGTCGTGACCTGATATTCCTGAACCGCTTCCTGCGAAACTGTACTGCGTGCGGCGTTGATCGAGTTATCGGTAAAATCCGCACCGTCGACCTGGACGAGCGTCGAGCGTCCGCGTTGTCCGCCAATGTTCAATCCCGAAGTAGGCGCCGGCCCGACCGGACGACCATTATCGCGGCCGACAGTAGAGATCGTCAGTGCGAACCCGGTTGCACTACGTTCGTTTATCGGAAGATTTGCGATCCGCGTCTGATCGATCGTCGTCGAGACGTTGGTCTTTGTGGTTTCGATAAGCTCAACCGAATCGGCGGGTACGTTCACCACCAGATCCTGCGCACCGATCTCCATCGCAATTCGCAACTCGGCAGCCTGCCCCACCGTCAGGCGAATACCGGAGATAGAAACCTTCTTGAACGTTGCAGCCTCGGCGGTGACTTCATATTCGCCCGGTGGCAGTCCGATAAGCCGGTACGTACCTTCATCGTTAGACGTCGTCGAACGTTCGATGCCGGTCCCTTTGTTTCTCGCCGTAACATTGGCTCCCGCTACAACTGCTCCGTTCGGGTCAACGACCGTACCCGTTAGGTCGGCCGCGTTGGCTTGTGACTGTGCCGAGGCGATCGAGACACTTGCCGCCGCGAAGAGAATAAGCACCAAAGATCTTCCGATAAAGCCTGAAAGCCGGCTGAAAACTGCGTTCATTTTTTTTCTCCTAATTTGCGAAGCAGTGCTGACCGGCAGGTCGAGACGGAACTGGGAACACGGACGTGTTCCTGGTTGGATCGACGGGGGCTGGCACTCGATGTTCTTAATTCGCCAACGGATGTAGACAGATCAGATTTCTTTGATGTTTGTAGCTTAAAACCAATATTTAGGCAAGCAGAATGTAAGAGTTTTGTAATTTCTGAGGAAGCTGCCGCCTCAGCCCCTTGTAGCACGGACCAAATAGCGGCGAGCGGAGACGCTGCCGCTGAGAAGCGATACGACCGCGGTCGCGACGCTGGGCATGAATGCCGTGTGCCGCAAAAGCGAGCACACGCGAAGCCGGTGGGCAAACTTATTTTTGTAAGCGCTTTGATATTCCCTGGCGATCTGTTCGCCTGATGCCGAATTTGACGTGATGGCGTGCGCGAGAACGGCTGAGCTTTCAAACGCCATCACCATGCCGCTTCCGGTGAACGGATCGATGAACGCGGCGGCGTCGCCGACCGTGAAAAGATTTGTCGCCGGCGTCCTATTTTTTCTACCGAAGCTGTCGATCGAAACAGCCAGCCAATCTCCTATCGCGGCAGCATTCCGCAGGGTCACCGCCGCCCGCTTGTTCCTAGTAACGACCTGCTCTACCAATTCGACGGCGTCGCCGCCGATCGAACGAACGGTCGCTGCCTTGATCAAAAAGCAAAGGTTAAATAAACCGTTTTCGACGTGCGACAGCCCCGCGTAACCGCCCGGAAAAGAATAGATCTCACAAAATCCAATATCCATATCCACCCCGCGTAAGTGGGCTTTAAATCCAACCAGCTCCGGTTTGATGTGCCGCGGTGCCACTTCCCGTTTCTTTTCGACAAGCTTGGCGAGAATTCGCGAGCGCCCTGTCGCGTCGACGAACAGGTCCGCATAGACATTGGAAATATCTCCGCCCGCGGCGCGCGTTCGAACACCGATCACCCGGCCTTCGACACTTTCGACACCCGTTATCGCAGTTCCTTCTAAGACGGCGACGCCAACTTCCCTTGCCCGGTTGAGCAATTGGTTGTCCATTTCGGCACGGCTCAGACTCAATGCAAAATCGCCTTGTCCAAACCACCTGCTCGGGACCGACACGCTCTTGCCGCCGGTTTCAAAGAATCGCGACTCGAGAATTCGATCACCGCCTGCCGCCAGCATAGCGTCGAGGACCCCGAGGCTTGCAAAATGACTCAGGCATTCCGGAGAGATAAATTCGCCGCAGAGTTTCTGCCGCGGAAAGCTTTCGCGCTCGATAAGGACAGTTTCGATCCCCGACATCGCCAGTCTGATCGCCAAACTCGCACCGGCCGGGCCGGCACCGGCGATTACAATTTTCGATTTTCGATTTTCGATTTGCGATTTCACGTTGTCAGGTCATTATAGTTCATGGGCTGGCCGAGGCTTTGACAATCGCAAATCGCAAACCGAAAATCGCAAATAATGAAGATCATTCCGCTATCGATTCCCACGCCCTTCTACGTCGGCGACGTAAATATCTATCTCATCAAGGAAGATCCGTTGACCCTGATCGATGTCGGGCCGAAGACGAAAGACGCATCCGATGCGCTCCGCCGTAAACTCGGTGAGCATGGCGTTCGGATCGCGGATATCCGTCGCATCGTCCTGACCCACGCGCACGAGGACCATTGCGGCCTTGCGAGGCAGGTACGCGACGAGGCCAAGGACGCCGAGATTTTTGTTCACGAATGGGAGACCGGCCATTTGTTCGGACGGCTGGCTCGCGAAGAACATCGAAAGCTGCTGGTGCTTTCGGGCGTGCCGGAAAGTGTTCTGCAGGAAATGCGATCGCTTTACGAAAATATCAGCCTGCTGACCGATTCGCTCGAAGACGGTGATTCTAAGACGCTTGCCGACAATGCTGAACTTGAATTCGAAAGCGGCAGCCTTCGCGTTTTGCATACTCCGGGTCACACGCCCGGCTCATGCTCGTTTATTCGCGAGGCGAACCGTACCCTGATCTGCGGCGACTGTGTTTTGAAACGCATCACACCTAACCCCATCTTGTCGCCTGATCCGATCGATCCCGAAAAACGTTTTCGATCGCTGGCCGAATATCTCGTGAGCCTCGCAAAGCTCCGCGAATTTCAGCCGACGCTTTCGTACGGCGGCCATGGCGAACCGATCACCGATTTCGAAGAGATCTTTCATCGTTATGTGCGGGAAATCGACGAACGACAGCGGAAGATTGTCTCGCTCGTTTCTAACACCGGTGCGACGGCTTTCGAGCTCGCGCGAAATTTATTTCCCGATTCGTTCGATCACGACGTGCATCGCTTCCTCGCGATTTCCGAGGCGGTAGCGCATCTCGACTACGCCGAATCGGAGGGGAAAATTAGTGTGGAGTTTAGGGATGGTGTGGAGTTCTACAGGAGTAAATCGTGAATGGTGAGTAGTGAATGGTGAATAGTGAATAGTGAAGAAGGCGCCCCGGCGGCGAATGGCCTATTCACTATTTACTATTCACTATTCACTATTCACTATTCACTATTCACCATTCACCATTCACTTCTCAGGCCGTCTCAGTCAGCGTCTGATTCGTGATCCGGCCAATGGTGTCCGTTACTTTTGTCAACGCTTCGAGACCCGGCAGCTGCTGGGCACGCCGTGTCACCGTCTTATCCAACCTCTGCAAACCGTCCTCACTGCCAAAGAGCGTCTTTATCGTGTACTCGGTTCGCTTTCGCGGGATCGATCCCTGGCCTACGGGCCGGTAGAAGTTTTTGATGACAAAGTGTGCGATTCGCTGGGCCGCGTCGCTCTCGCGCAGCTCGAGTTTTGCGACGCTCCAGTAGAAATGTGTGTGGAAAGATTCCTCGCGCATGATGCCGTTGAGAATGATCGAAAGCACCGGATGCCCGGCCAGCTCGTCCATTCGGCGATATGCCTGGGCGGTCGACATTTCATGAATTGCGCCGAAGGCCATATGAGTCGCGGTGAATTTTCGACCGAGCAGATTGGTAAGCGATGTCAGTATGTACGTGTTGAAGTTATAAAAATTCGAAACTCCGTTTCTGACCTCACGCTGCCATTTATCACCCGTCTCGACTCCCGCTTCGTTCAGGAATCGATTCAGCACTTCGCCGTGTATCACTTCCTCGTGGCCCCACCGCTCCATAAAGCGGCCGATGTACGGATCTTTGCCGGTCGGTGTACGAAGCATCTCACGATGATACATATCCGTAAGTGTCTCGACATCGCGCATATAGAGCAGCACCGGAATAAACCGTTCGTCAAGCGGATACTTGCGCACGTCGCTCCACGGGATACTCGCGATCCCCTCTTTCGTGAAGACAGGACTTTGCCGGTCGTACCAATCGAAAACTTCTTTTGTAGTCTCAAATCCCATTCAAGTGTGCTCCTGAACAAGCCGAAGATCAGCTTGCCTTGCTGCTTGAATTCGCTAAACTTATTCTTTCAGATGCAAGTATGACCCCAGCAAGCGAGCTACTATCGGTATTATGACGAAGCTTTACCTTTTTCCAGCCCTTATTATAACCCTATTTGTAAATATCTCCGCACAAGAGAACAGCCTTGCGGTTCCCGGCGAAAAGCATTTGACGAACATCAAGCAGTTGACGTTCGGCGGCGAGAACGCCGAAGCATATTTTTCGTCCGACGGTAAACAGCTTTCGTTTCAATCCAAACGCGATGGGCGCGACTGCGATCAGATCTACACGATGAACATCGACGGAACCAACGTGAAAATGGTTTCGACAGGTGGCGGTCGAACGACGTGCTCTTATTTCTACAAGAATAAGAAAAAGATCTTATACGGCTCGACCCATCTCGCGAGCAAAGAGTGTCCGCCGAATCCGGACTTTTCAAAAGGATATGTCTGGGCGGTGTATCCGAGCTACGACATTTTCGTGGCGAATGCAGACGGGTCTAAGGTCAAACCCCTGACGACTACTCCGGGTTACGACGCCGAAGCGACAGTTTCACCGAACGGAAAAAAGATAGTTTTCACGTCGATGCGCGATGGCGATCTCGATCTTTACGTCATGGACAGGAACGGAAAGAACGTAAAGCGACTGACCAGCGAGCTCGGGTATGACGGAGGGGCTTTCTTTTCGCCCGACAGCAAGCAGATCGTCTATCGCTCGTACCATCCGAAGACGGAAGCAGAGATCGCCCGGTACAAAGATAGATTGGCGCATGATCTTATTGAACCGACGGTGTTCGAGGTGTGGGTCATGAACGCGGACGGATCGAACAAGCGCCAGGTGACAAAGCTTGAAGCTGCGTCGTTCGCACCATTCTTTACGCCAGACGGCAAAAAGATAATTTTCTGCACGAACTATTTCGCGACCGATCCGCGTAAGCGAAATTTCGATCTCGCGCTGATAAATGTCGACGGCACCGGCCTCGAACGCGTCACGTACAACGAATCGTTCGATGGCTTCCCGATGTTCTCGCCCGACGGCACGAAACTGGTGTTCGCTTCCAATCGGAATGCAACGACGCCCGGTGATACGAATGTGTTCATCGCGGATTGGGTTTGGTAAGCATTCATCGACTTAGTAATCTC
>JBBKXD010000209.1:0-6405 GCA_037969295.1 Pyrinomonadaceae bacterium
CGACGGCATCAACTCCGTCTTGTCGACAGTAGACGGTGGCTCTGCCGGAAGGACATCTCCGATGTTAAATGCGATAGTTTGGGCGGCCATCGCTTCCTGCATTTGCGTAAAGGCCCGGCGCAGCGCCTTTTGCATTTCCCGAGCATGATTGAAGCGCTTCTCCTGACTTACCTCCATGCCCGCCAAAATGACCTCGGAAACAGCTGTTGGAATCTCCGGATTCAGCGCATGAGGCTGCTCGATTGGGTCTGACTCTCCGTTCAACATCGTCTCCGCACGACTCAATGCGTCAGCCGGGACGACGTTTGTCATCAGTTGGTATAGCGTTGCGGACAGTGAATAGATATCACTTCGCGGATTGGTGCCCACCCCGCGGATCTGCTCCATCGGAGCGTAGTGCGGGGTGTATCCCACAACGCTGCCCGTACTGCCTGAACTCGAGACATTAGTCTGACCGGTCGTTATTTTTGATAACCCGAAATCCAAAAGTATTATGTGATTCTCGTCCGTCAGCTTGAGATTCTGCGGCTTGATATCGCGATGGATGATCGGCGGCTCATGCGTGTGCAGATATGAAAGAGCATCGAGCAGCTGATCGGCCCAGAACATTACCCAACTTACCGGAAAGGGCTTTTGCGCGATCTCAAGGCGCTTTGAAAGATCGTCTCCGGCGATGTGTTCCATCACCAGATACTGCTCTTCACCCTCGCCAAAATGATCACTTACCTTGGGCAAAACCGGATGCCGCATTCGAGCCAACGTCCGCGCCTCCCGCTCAAACGCACTGGCAAGCATTTCATCGCCCGCGAAAAAAGTTCTTTTAAGGGCGACCGCGCTCCCGAGACGCTGATCGACCGCAAGGTAGACCTCTCCCATGCCACCTTTTCCAATAAGGTGCACGACTAGGTAACGGTTTTGGATCAATGTGTTCTGGGCAAGCGCTTTCATGTTTGAATTAGGGTGAAAACAAGAACAGAAGAAGATCTGACCCTTATTTTCCAATAAATGAGCCCAAACATCAATAGGGAAAAGGGAGAACCAGGACTTACAAGCTCAGTTCCGCGGTGCATCCATCGTAGGCTGGCCAAGATGCTGCCAGCATCTGGTAGGCAGCTTCACGCGTCGCGTACACGGGGTCCCTTTTTTTGTCATCGCTCCGCAGTGGTAAACCGGTTCGATAGATGAATTTCGTTGGCCCCCTCGTTGCTTGGTGTTTGACGCAGGCGTCTCCGACAGCGAAGGCCCGGCGGTCGTAACGAGCGACGGTGAAACATTTGGGCGGGTCGAGTCTGGCGGGTGAAGAAGGCCCGCCGTTGGCAATGACTCATTCTTTGGTTGACGAATCTTTGCGGTGGCGGGTTCGCGTGAGGAGGATCCGCCACCGAGGTACGCCGTGAGTCCGGCTGCTCCAAAAAGAAGAATGATCACGGCCGCGGCTCGCGGGATCAGGTCGTGCTGCTTTTGCTCGATCGCGCAAAACTCGCAAAAGCGCCTGCTTGTTAACGGAGTCCACTTCGCGCGAACGATCTTCTCCCCGCAGTGGCAGCAGAAATGTGGGTGATAGAACATGAGCAGCGTTGGATCTAAATCGAAAGCTGGCCGGGAACCGTAAAAGAATGACTAAGTATAGTGCAATTCTACGGGTTTGTTAAGGCAGAAGTGAGCCGTGACTTGTGCAACCGCGTTACCACAACGCGCGTCTGACAAGTTAGAATTTTACCTATGCCCATTCGCCGATCCCTCATCCTCCTGGTGCTCGTATTCACGTCGACTTTACTTTGCTTCGCGCAGGACGACGACCCGGTGCGAGTGGATTCGTCCATCGTACGCGTCAATGTCGGCGTCGTTGATGATCGCGGACGGCCTATTACAACCCTCGGCCGATCGAGCTTTACCGTCTACGAAGACGGGGTGAAACAGGATATTTCGCGCTTCGTTGCCGCTCCGGCACCATTCAGCGTTGTGATGATGCTCGACATGAGCGGCTCGACGCGCAGCTTTCGTCAGAACATCCAGATGGCAGCGGCGCGTTTTCTTGATGCATTGGCTCCGGACGACAGGCTCGCCGTCGTCGAGTTTTATGGCAAAGTGAATCTGCTTAACGATTTTACGGTTGATCGTCGAATTGCTTTTCGTTCGATCTCCGTCGCCAACGGCTCGGGCGACACCAATTTCTACAAAGGGCTTCTGTTTGCCCTCGATAAACTCTCGAGAGAAAAGAATCGCCGGAAGGCGATCGTTGTCCTGACGGATGGCGTCGATACGGATGCCCAGGATACAGACCGAAAATTACTTGCGAATCTGAGAGACGAGCAAGTTCCGGACGCGATCAAGCCCGAGTTAAACGAAGTACTTCGACGCGTTCTCGATCGCTCGGACGCGCAGGCCGTGACGATATATCCACTCGCTCTTCCGACAGGTGATCCGGCGCGCCTAGCCGATCCGACACCGCGACAGGTCGCAATGTATACGGCCGCCCGCACTCGCCTCAAACTGGTTGCCGACCGCTCAGGCGGCACGATGAACTCGATCAGGCGCCTTGAGGATATGGGAACGCTGTATGCTCTGGTCGCCGCCGATCTTCGAACGTTGTACACGATCGAGTACACGCCGACGAATGACCGACGGGACGGTAAATGGCGAGAGATAAAGGTCGAAGTCGATCGACCGGATCTGATCCCGCGCTCACGGCAGGGATATTTTGCGAAATAAGTCTCTTTTGAAGTTTCCAGAAAGTTGCAGAGTTTCCCAGAGTTGCAGAGTTTTCAGAGATGCAGAGTTTCCGGAGTTGCAGGGTTTCCAGAGTTGAAGGGTTTCCGGAGTTGCAGAGTTTAGGGAGCTAACGAACTCTGCAACTTCCTGCAACTTCCTCCAACTTCTGGAAACTCCCTCCAAACTTTCGCCAACTCCGACCAAAACTTGACATGCTTGCACGGGGTTTGTAGTCTAGCTATTCGCGTTTTACGCACCCGTAGCTCAGCTGGATAGAGTACTTGACTACGAATCAAGGGGTCGCATGTTCGAATCATGCCGGGTGTACCATAAGCAATAGAAAGGGCAGCAATATCGGCTGCCCTTTTCATTTCGTCCACCTTGCCCCTAAACATTTGTCCAACCTTTCGTAACAGGCTAAAATCCAATATCCCCTAGGAGTGTCAGAAAATAATGTTCAATCAAAGTCTTGTCCGATTCGCTATGCTGGCGTGTGCTGGCGCGTTTGTATTTATGACAATTTTACAATTAGAGCCGACGAGTGCAGCCCACGCTCCGGCCGCAAATCCGCTTTTGGAAAAATGGGTCGGCCCCTATGGCGGTGTTCCTCCATTCGATAAAGTAAAAATTGGAGACTTCAAGCCCGCGCTCGAAGCCGCGATGGCGGAGAATCTTGCCGAGATCGACAAGATCGCGAAGCAGAAGTCGGCACCGACTTTTGAAAACACGATCGTTGCGCTCGAAAGGTCCGGCGATACTCTCGATCGAGTTCAGACGATCTTCGGTGTGTGGTCCAACGGCATGAATTCGCCGGAATTCGAACCGATCGATGCCGAGATGTCTCCAAAGCTCGCTGCACATTCCGACAAGATCACGCAAAACGACGCTCTATTTAAACGTATCGAAGCCGTGTATAACTCGCCGGCGAAAAAGAAACTTACCAAAGAGCAGCAGCGCCTTGTCTGGGTTTACTATGACAACTTTGTTCACGCCGGGGCCAAGCTCGATGCCGCAAAGAAGGCTCGCGTATCAGAGATCAATCAGGCACTCGCCAGCTTGAACACAAAGTTTAGCCAGAATCTCCTAGGCGACGAGAGCGAACTTTTTCTGCTGATCGAGAAAGAGTCCGATCTGGAGGGATTGCCCCCATCGCTTAAGGATGCAGCGGCCCGCGCCGCAAAGGCGAAAGGAAAGGAAGGTTGGATGATCCGTAATACGCGTTCATCGATCGATCCGTTCCTAACGTACGCGGACAATCGCGGGCTGCGCGAGAAAGCCTGGCGGCTATTCGTGAATCGCGGTGACAATGGCGATGCGCGGGACAACAACGCCATCATTACCGAGATCCTTCAGCTTCGCGCAGAACGGGCAAAACTCTTCGGCTTTCCGACACATGCCCACTGGAAGCTTCAACCGCAGATGGCGAAGAATCCGGAGAATGCGATGAAGTTGATGGAGGGTGTCTGGCCCGCCGCGATCGCTCGGGTTCACGAAGAAGTATCAGACATGCAGACGTTGGCCAGCGGTGAAGTCGAAAACATCAAGATCGAACCGTGGGACTATCGTTATTACATGGAGAAGGTCCGAAAGGATCGGTACGACCTCGACGAAAATCAAGTCAAGCCTTATCTCCAGCTAGACAAGATGCGCGAGGCGATGTTCTGGGTCGCCGGTGAGCTTTTCAATTTCAGCTTTACGTCGGTGAAGAACGTTCCGGTGTTTGACCCAGACATGTCCGTCTATGAGGTTAAGAACAGTAAGACGGGTAAGCACGTCGGGCTTTGGTACTTCGATCCATACGCACGCGATGGGAAACGATCCGGTGCCTGGATGAACGCCTATCGCAGTCAATATCGATTCGATAACGAAGTGACGACCATTGTGTCGAACAACTCCAACTTTGTGAAGGGAAAGGCCGGCGATCCGGTATTGATCTCATGGGATGACGCCAGCACAATGTTCCACGAATTCGGCCACGCACTTCACGGGCTGTCATCAAACGTAAGCTACCCGACTCTTTCGGGGACAAGGGTCGCACGGGATTACGTCGAGTTCCCTTCCCAGCTTCTCGAGCACTGGTTGTCTACTCCCGAAGTGCTTCAACAATTCGCGGTACACTATGAGACCGGAAAGCCAATTCCGCAGGAGCTGGTCGATAAGATCAAGAGGGCGGACACGTTCAACGAAGGCTTCGCGACAACCGAATATCTCGCAAGTGCTCTTGTTGATATGAAGCTGCATCTTGCCGGTGATCAAAAGATCGATCCGGACAAGTTCGAAGCCGAAACGCTCGCGTCGCTTGGCATGCCGCACGAGCTGGTCATGCGTCATCGGACGCCGCAATTCGGCCACCTCTTTTCGAGCGACTCTTATTCAGCGGGCTATTACAGCTACCTTTGGTCCGACGTACTGACCGCCGACGCATTCGAGGCATTCACCGAAGGAAAGGGCCCGTACGACAAAGCGGTAGGAGCAAAGCTAGTCAAGTATGTTTTCTCGGTGGGTAACACGATCGATCCAGCAGAAGGCTATCGGTTGTTCCGCGGA
Organism: Pyrinomonadaceae bacterium; assembly: GCA_037969295.1. Lineage (GTDB taxonomy): Bacteria > Acidobacteriota > Blastocatellia > Pyrinomonadales > Pyrinomonadaceae > OLB17. Next base: position 5,260 of record JBBKXD010000209.1, read on the forward strand.
CGAGATCCAAAGGTCGAGGCCTTGATGCGAAAGCGTGGATTTCCTATTGCAGACGCCCGCACGAAATAAAGCAAAGAAAAGCGACAGGAGACAAGAGACGGGAGTAGGCGTAAAGCGAAATCTCTTGTCTCCTGTCTCCTGTCTCCTGTCTCCCGTCTCCTGTCTATTTCCGGGCTTCTGCATCAATACCAAGGTTCCTCATCCTTCGATACAGATGGCTTCGGTCAACACCCATCTCATCCGCCGCCTTCGTGACATTTCCTTCATGCTCCGCCAGCTTGTGCAGGATAAACTCACGATGATATGCATCGGTCGCGGCTTTGAAAGACGGAAACCGAAAGCTGGATGCAGGTTTCTCGTCGGACGTGCCGAGCTCAGGCAGATCTGTCGCCGCAACTTTTGTCTTCGACGACATGATGACGACGCGTTCGATCGTGTTTTTGAGCTCACGAACATTCCCGAACCACTGATGTTTTTGGAGTGCTTCGATCGCGTCCTCGGTAAACGTCTTCGCCTTCTTTCCGTAGTCGCTCGAGAATCTTCGATTAAAGTTCTCGACAAGTAACGGTACGTCCTCCAAACGCTCGCGGAGCGGCGGGATCTGAAACGGGATCACGTTCAGACGGTAAAAAAGATCCGGGCGAAAATTGCCGCTCTCGATGAGGTCCTCGAGACGCTTGTTTGTGGCCGAAATAACACGAACGTCCACCGATACCGGCGTATTGCTCCCAACAGGTTCGAACCGCTGCTCTTCGAGAACGCGAAGCATCTTCGCCTGAACACGTGGCGACATGTCGCCGATCTCATCCAAAAATATCGTCGCACCGTCTGCGATCTCGAACTTTCCTTTTTTTGAAGCATTCGCACCCGAGAACGCACCTTTTGCGTGACCGAAAAGTTCCGATTCCACCAGATCTTCCGGGATCGCCGCCGAGTTTATCTCGACAAACGGCGATGCCTTTCTTTTCGATTGAGCATGAATCGCGCGCGCTACAAGCTCCTTCCCTGTGCCGCTTTCGCCCGAAATCAAAACTCGTCCATCCGATGGTGCGACGATCGAGATCTGTTTGCGCAGTGCACGCATCGCCACCGATTCGCCGACCATCGCGTACTTCTCAGCAAGCTCGTCGACCATCTGCTGGTTCG
>JBBKXD010000210.1:0-5531 GCA_037969295.1 Pyrinomonadaceae bacterium
ACGGGTTCGTGATCGCTACGGCGTCGAGCTGCGTCTCGCGCCCGAGCGCGACGGACGATTCGATGTCGAAGAGCTCATCTCAATGATCGATTCGAACACGCGTTTGGTCGCGATCAGCGCCGTCCAATACGCTTCCGGGTTCACGGCGGATCTTGAGCGTATCGGGAAAGCGGCGCGCGCCGTCGATGCGCTGTTTGCGGTCGACATCATCCAGGCGCTTGGTGCGCGTGGACTCGATCTTCCGGCGTTGGGTGTCGATATAGCATCCGGGGCGAGTCACAAATGGATGTGCGCGCCTGAGGGTTGCGGAATGTTGTATGTCTCGGACAAAGCGCGCAACGATGTCGATCCGTCGTTTGTCGGCTGGATCAGCGTCGAAACGCCGTGGGATTTCGAAGACCGCGAGCAGCCTTTCAAACAGAATGCCCTCGCGTGGGAAAGCGGGACCGGATGCTCGTCGCTTTTCTACGGACTCGAACAAAGCGCAAAATTATTGACGGATACGGGCCTCGATCGGATCGAGGCGTATCTCAGTGAATTGACGGATTATTTATGTGAGTCGCTGGCCGCGAGAAATTACGAGATCGTAAGCCCGCGTTCACCGGGTGAGAAATCGTCGATCGTCTGTATCAGACATCTGAATGGCTTGACGTCAAACGAGATCTCATCGCAGCTTGAAAAAGAGAACATTATCGTCAGCCCACGCGGCGACCGCCTTCGGATCGCACCCCACTTTTATAACAATCAGGAAGATATAGATCGGCTTGTCTCGGCTTTGCCCTGAGTTATTCGGAAAGCCCGTCCAGATTTAGACGCGTCAATCCGCCGGCGTCCGAGAAGGCCGCTCGATTGGCGCGCTTTTGGTCGCGTATACGGAAGAAGATCAGACCGGCAACGATCCCGGCAACCAGAGACACCGCGAGACCACCGAGGATGATAAACACCGTCGAGAGCATGACGTCCCTCGAAGTCGAAACCATGTAGCGTTCGAGTCTTTTTAAGAGATACGGATCGTCGCCCAGCCACTGAACGATTTTTTGGTATTTGATCTGATCGAGCAAGGCTCCGGCGGCGTCCGCGTCTGACGCGTCGAACACGAACGTGTTGTAATTGCCGATTCGCCGATAGACGACTCCTGATTCAGGCTGGGCCCCGAGATATTGCAGGACCCGCGAATCGGCCTCGATCGACGACTGCGGGTTTGTGTACTCGATAATAAGAAGACGGCCTTGTGGATACACCGCCGTCACGAACTCGGTCCCGGGCGGAAATTCGAGAGGCATTATCACCGGCTTTTCACCGATCGCCTTTTCGAGATTGGGCTTATCCGTTCCGAAAATTGCACTAGCCTGAACGTTTTGGTGATCAGGAAGATGCTTGATCAGCACAGGCTGGCCATCGACGTCTGAGATCTCCTGGCTGGTGCCGGACGACTGCTGCGCAAAGGTGCCGAGGGTGCCGAAAGCCATCAATGTCAGCAGACCTACGATCGCGATAACAGCTTTTAGCCTGAATGGTTCCACGGAATAAAGATTCGCAAAATAGGAATAAATACTAGCATTCAAGGCGAGAGACGAGCAATTCGTACCGCATCCGTACAGCCACAGCGATATGTAGCAATTGACACATTTCCTATACGGTTTCGCGTGCGAATCTCAGCTTAGATGTAAGACGAATAACATGGTATGCCTAGTAAAAATGGAACAAATGCCGCTGAAATCGGTGTCTAAATGGAGAATTGGGCGTTTGGCACGCGTATTGATTCGCTTATTGGGCGAGGGGGAAACAAGGAAATGACCACAGAAACATTAAATTATCCGGTGCTGCAGAAGGGAAATGCGGCCGACGACGCGAAAGGCACAAAAGCGGGGAAACAGCCGGTCAATACTGCCAAAGTCAGCGATTTTGAGTTGACGCAGGCGGCTGCAGCCGGCGACATGGTGGCTTTCGAAGAGGTCTACCAGCGTCATCACAGACGAGTTTATTCGATCTGCTTACGCATGCTGCAAAATGCATTCGAGGCCGAAGATCTGACGCAGGATGTCTTTATCCAGCTTTACCGAAAGATCGGAAGTTTTCGCGGCGACTCGGCTTTCACGACATGGCTGCACCGTTTGACGGTGAACCAGGTTCTGATGCACTTCCGCAAGCGAAACGTGAAGTTTGAAAAGACGACCGACGAAGGCGAGACGCCGGAACAGACGGTACCGGGAACTCATAATCCTTTGAAGATGCCGATCGTCGATAAGATCGCACTCGAGAGTGCCATCGATCAGTTACCGAACGGTTACAAGAACGTCTTCGTTCTGCACGACGTCGAGGGTTTCGAGCATGAAGAGGTCGCAAACATCCTCGGGTGCTCAGTGGGAACATCGAAGTCACAGCTTCATAAGGCACGTCTGAAGCTGAGAAAGCTTCTCAAGAAAAAGGCCAACCCGCGTTTGATCGGGGTGTAAGGAAAGTTTATTCGGTTTTATATATTCAGAAGGCTTCTCGGAAACGGGAAGCCTTTTTTCACGGACAGCAATCTTTAGTTTGCTGACTTGAGTGTGAGGTCGTCTGAAAGGTCGACCTCTTTGAAAAAGGGCGGCCTCTTTGAATTGCCTCCCGCTTCAGCGGGAGGTTAACTTTCGAAAGCGGGACCGGCTTTAGCCGCATTTGATAGACCTCAATTCGGCTGAAGCCGATCGAGATTATTAGCTCTGACCTCCCGCTGAAGCGGGAGGCAATTCATAAGAAAAGCCGTTATCGACGTCTTCTCTTTTCTGTTGGGCAAACTGTTTTGTTCAGCAAACTAAAGCTTGCTGAACGTATTGCGTTGAATTCTGATATTTCGCCGCTCCAACTCCAGAACAAACTTCTTAGGATCGATCGCTTTTTCCTGAGGAGTTGAACCGCGTTCGAGTACATCGCCGCGGGCCATCATCTGAGCGATGATCGAGGCGGGGAACGCCGTCGTCCGCATCATCGCCGACAAGCCGGTTTTCTCATCCTGCTTATCGACGATGTCGTAACGCAGACGTTTAGTTTCGCCATTCTTCTTACCAACAAAATCGAGCCTCACGAGAACATAGTCGGGGCCGTCCGCGGGCAGATGTTTCTGCAGCAGCGAAGCGAAAACTTTTCGCGGTATGACCTTTTCGTAATCGGCAACGATCTCGTCGCTTGAGCACAGGCCGAGGTCGATCATCGTTTTGAATTTCTCACAATGGCCGGCGTAACGGATCGTCTTGTAGTCGAGCTCTCGGATCTTGCCGAGAAAAGTGTCGGGCAATGTCGAAGTTCCGCCCGATGTTTGAAACGCTTCGAGCGGCGGGAAACCTTCGAACGATAGCTCCTCGACCTCGGTCATCGATTCAACTTCGACTACACGGCCATCGCTAATAACACGTGCAACTTCGATGTACTCATTTATCAAACCTTCGACTGAGAAGACTAGCTGGTAATTCAGGGGCGGCTGCGGATCCTGCGGCAGGCCACCGACGCGGATGTGGATCTCGTGAATTTCTTCGAACTGTGCGGCGCCGTGCATCGCGAGGATCGAAACCATTCCCGGTGCGAGCCCGCAATCCGGAATGATGTTGATCCCGGCGGCTTTTGCTTCGGTATCGAGAGCGAGCTGCGAGTCGACGACGTAGTTGTTCCCGCCGAGATCGCAGAAATTCGTCCCGGTTTCGATCGCTGCCCGCGACAACGATTCGTTGTACCAGTAGTTCACGCACGAGATCGCCGAGTCGTGGCCGCGCATCAATGCGACGACATCTTCGTAATTCGAGGCGTCGATCTGTTTTGCTTCAATTCGGGAAGTGCCGACGCCGTTCGCGACATCCGTCGCCTTCTGCAGATCGAAATCGGCGACGGTAACCGATTCGACATCCGGCGAGTTATGTACCAAATCAAAGGCCGCACCATGTCCCATGCGGCCCGCTCCCAGAACTAGAATTCGCATTCCTTAAGTCCAGTCGTCTAACTCTTCGGGTTTTTCGCGGGCGACCGTCGCCGCCGCGAGGTCCCAAACCTTTTTCTTCCAGGTCCGCATGCCTTCGGTCAACGTCAGCGCGACCTGCGGATGGGCGGCGTTTCTTTCGAGACGGATGACCTGTGCGGCAACGGTGATCTCTTCTTTCGTGTTCTCGGTCACCGTGAGATCGACCTTCGCGCCGACAGTCGGTAGCATGCGCGGCAGATAGACGAGAGTTCCATTCAGCCCTACGTTTTCTGTCAGGCCTTCTTCAACGATGACCTGGCCGTCCTCGTTCTTCCATTTGACACGGATCGGAAACGAAACGACGTGTCTCGCTCCCTCGCGGCGTTCGTGCATAGATTTTCCTCTTTCAATAGCGGTTAGATCTTGAGTGAAGTTTGGCGTGCCCCCTGCTCGAGAGCAGTAGAAGTCTACCAGAAACCCGGTAATTTGAGCCAGTAAAAATGCGGGTGAAACAGCAATCGCATATAACATAAGGAGTTGCGGTTTTCCAGGGGTGGACACTGGGGGTATGAAATGGTAGTCTCTTACTCATGTTTCAATCGCGGCCGGTTGAAAACAGGTGGAATTGGCCACCGTTTTAGCGCCCCAAACAAATACAAAAACCGAACTGATTTATTATCGGAAGAAAGATTCGAATAGTAGTTTTTTGTAATTCGGGAAGCGAAAAATTCAGAGGAGAATATTGAATGAAAAATCTCGTTAGAGGAGGCGTCATTCTGTCGCTAATCGGACTGTTCGTAGTATTTATCTATGCACAGACCAAGACAGAAACCGCTCTCAATATAGAACGCGATTCGCAGTTAAAATTAAATACTAATATTGAAAGTTCTAATTTAGATAAAGATAAAAAGAATACGCCGGTACCATCAAAGACTTTAGTTACAGACGAAAAGGTAGTAGTTAAGAAGTCGGTACCAGTGGAGAGTTCAGACGATAAGAAGTTAGTTAAGAAGACGGTATCAGCGGAAAAGGCAGTCAGGGCAGCGACCGGATCGGCTGTGGCAAACAAAGGCTCTTTTGTAGCAACGGCATATTGTTTGAAAGGCAGGACCGCCATGGGTCACGGAGTAAGGCGCGGAATTATTGCAGGCGACCCGAGAGTTCTTCGGCTGGGTTCCAGGGTGAATCTGGGTGCCGGTGCTTATAGCGGCCAATATCTGGTTTCCGATACCGGTGGCCGGATAAAGGGAAAGAAGATCGACATCTGGGTCCCGAGTTGTGCAGAGGCACGACGCTTTGGACGACGGACCGTTCAGCTCGGAGTTTTAGGTAAGTAGTATTACAACTGAATAATAGAAAAGGCCGCTTCGATTTTTCGAGGCGGCCTTTTTTTTGGAGGAGCGGTTTACGCCGCCGGAATTATTAGTTTGACCTCGTCGATCTCCGCGAGGGCGGAGAGTGTCTCGACCGAGATCCGGCCCGTGACAACATTGCCCTTTTCGCTTACTACTTCAAAGCCGGCTTTTCGCAATTTCTCCAGCACTGAAGATGACATTGCTGAAAGCGTTATCTTGATCTCCGCCTTTCCGTCGCGAACGAATAG
>JBBKXD010000211.1:0-5339 GCA_037969295.1 Pyrinomonadaceae bacterium
TCAACATTTTCGACAAGACGCCGATAAATACGCTGTTTCAACCTCCTTATCTACAAGTTTTCAAAGACCAGACCTGTAACCAATTGACTTTGTTCGATTTTTAACGCAACGCTAGTGATCACTTATCACTTATCACTCATTTCCACTCCGCGCTTGAAACTTCACCCCGGAAACCGGAAACTATCAGCTATGCAAAGCACCCACGCAGCTGAATCGCGTTTTGATGAAAAGCTGCTCGAGCTTTCTTCCGAGATGGACGAGTTCGAGGGATACTCGCATGCCCACGGACTGCGCATCGCGACGATCGCCGACGCGGTCGGAAAGCAATTCAGCCTCGCCGCACACGATCGCTTTTTTATGCAGCAGGCGGCGCTCGTCCACGACATTGGCGAGGTAGTCATGAACCGCGAGTACATCAAAGAGAGCCGAGGCCTGACGTCGGACGAGATTCTCGATGTCCAACGCCATCCGGTCATCGGTGAGCAGGAAACAGCCCGTCGCGGAATGTCGCGCGGCGTTCAACTGCTGGTTCGCTGGCATCACGAGTGGTGGAATGGCGGCGGCTATCCGGATGCTCTCGATGGCGAGCAAATTCCTCTGGCCGCCCGGATATTGCGTGTTGCCGACAGCTACGCGGCCTTGACCGATAATCGGCCGCGTCGCGGTGCAATGCACGACGACGAAGCAAAGCAATATATGGCCGAGTGGGCGGGGCTGGAGTTCGATCCCAAGGTTGTTAAGGCTTTTCTTGCAATCGATACGACAATTTATGTGACGTCCGCCGCAGCCCCGACGGAGGCCGACCGGAAATTTAGATTTTCTTGAATTTCTCCACAAGCCGAGGCTCGAAAATAAACGAGCGTGTCCGCGATAGCCGGTAAAGCTCGCTCCATTTTCAGTCGCATTTCTCCCTCAAAGCATTATGACGCACGCACCAAAAGCGACTCCCGCAAGCTGGCTCGCTTTCGAATTAAGTATTCTTCGCCGCTTCGATTTCAAATCCGTGTCGATACCATTTACCGGCGAGCCGACACTCGGTACGTACCTCAAGAGGCGCGACGTTCGGGTATTGGCAAACGATCTGCTTCAATCGTCGTGGACAAAGGCCGTAGCGGCGATACAAAACAACAGCGAGAAGCTTTCCGATGAAGACGTAAACAACGTACTTGAAGATGTTTATGTCCCGAGGCATAAGCTGCATAACCCGGCATTGCGAAGTTGGTTCAACGAAACCGACTCCTGGTGGTTCGACAATCTCCGTCAAAATCTGGATCGTCTGCAGTCTCCTTTCGCCTTCGCCGTGGCCGCCAGCCTTGCGATGCAAGTTGGCGATTACGTGATGTCGTTCACGGCAGAAACGCTTGAGCTTCGCCAGCCGCTATCGACGGTTTATCGGCGGTTATGGACGATCCAGCCTGAGCCGGTCAACAACGGCCAGAATAATTCTTGCCAGAACAAGAATCCGAACGAGTTCCTTGCCGAGAGCTTTACCGATCTCATGTTCCTTCGCCTGCCGGCGTCCGGGGCCGGAACAATGCGCGGGTTCTCCGACAAAGTATTGTGGCGTGAAGAATGGCTGCGCAGCGGTGACGATTTTTGGAGCGATGTTGAGCAGACGCGAAATGGAAAGCTTGGCATGCCGGTCGAAACAAAATCGCAGTATTTGCGCTTACTTGAAGAAACCCTTCGCACGGCTTCCCATATTAAAAGCTGGGCGATCGCCCATGTGGAAAGCGGTTTTATCTCGACGCAAGACCTCGTCGAGGTTATCGGCCGTATCCGTCGCGTCGATACGATCTACACCAAAGACTTCTCCGAACTAACCGGCACCAAAGCAGTTATTATCACGGCGTAGATTCAAGTCGGATCGCCGGTGGACCGGACGGCTCGCTCCTGCACGCCCATCGAAAAGTCCTCGCCCCTGTGCCGAACGAACCAAAGAACGCCAGAGCAGGCGGAAAGGATGCCCGAGATCACGGTTAGCATCTGCGGCGAAATGTAGTACATCGCCTCGCTGGACAGGTAACTTGATACGCCGAAAACTGTCAATTCGGCCCCGCGCTCGAGCGTTGAGATCCTTCCGCGGATGTAGTCCGGCAGACTTCTCTGGAAAAGTGTTTCCTGGATAGCATATTCGACGCCGACCACGACCCGCGATACGAATGAGAAGATCGAGAACAGGAATAACGTCGGCATGATGCCCGCGAGCGAGAACAATATCCCGTGAATGATGAGCGTCCAGCCGATAAACGAACTGTGACCTTTCTTGAAATCAAGCCACACAGAAGTACGGTGAGCGATCAGCATGCCGAACGCGAGCCCGAACCCGGCTGAGGTCCAGAGCAGCGCGACGCCGATGTCGGGATTCCAGCCTTCGACAAAAGGAAAATGGATACCGCCCATCCGCTCGAATATCACGTTTATCGCACCACCGCCGGTCGCCCAGATCATGTTCATGACGATGATCGTCAAGGCAAAGCGATTCAGACGCGCGTAGCTAAACCCTTCCTTCAGCTCGGTCACGAACGGCGGCTTTCCAACCTTTCGCCCCATCCGCTCGCCGGTCTCGGCGTCGCGAGTCGCATCCTCGGGAATGAGCCACACTGTGAATGCCGAGGCAAGAAACGATGCTGCGTTAATAAGGAACGCGACGTCGTAACCGAATATCGCCGCGGCCCATCCGCCAAGCGCCGAACCCACGGCCATTAGCAAAAACCGCGTCGAGAACATAAGAGCGGTTCCGGCCAGAAGTCCTTCATTGCCAGTGAGATTGGGCGTCGCGGCGTTCTTTGCTCCTTCGAAAAAAGCACCGAACGTCGAAAGAAAGATCGTCGCGAGATACGCGATCCACAGATCGTCCGGGTCATGTACCAGCAGGAACATCATTGCGACCGCGACACGCGCGAGATCCGTGATGATCATCACCTGGCGGCGCGAAAACCGGTCGACAAAGGTTCCGGCGATCGGTGATGCGATCGCAAAAGGAATCACCCGACAGACGAAAAAGATCCCCGCCGCGGTCGGCGACGCATCGCTCACAAGACGCACTAATCCAAGCCCGGCAATAAAGTTGAACCAGTTTCCCAGCTCGGAGATAAACTGCCCCGCCAGAAGGTTGCGGAAGTTCCGATTACCTTGGATAAGCTGCTTATACGTAAGCGATTCCATCTGTCTAAGAATATACGGAAACTATCGTCCGCAGGCCAAAACCCAGCTCGCACGACGACAAACTTTTATTCGATTCAATTTTGTCGATTGACAACTCGTCGCCGAGAATATAATCTGAGTTTTCTTATTGAAAACGACATTCATTTGCATTAGAGGAATCTCATGTTTATCTTCGCGCGATCAATTGGCGCTTTATTCTTAACAATCTTCTTAACGCTTGCCGTCGCGAGCCAGCCACACTCGTCGAAGACGCCTGTTCATGGTCGAATTGTCGATCAAGATGGTGCCTCGGTCGTCGGGGCTCATGTAATCGCAAGGACTCCGACAGTTAGGCTGTCGCTCCTTGTTTCGTCCGACATGAACGGTGAATTCTCTCTGTCTCTTGATTCGGGTGAGTACGTGCTGGAAGTACAGGCTGACGGTTTCAATTCCCTATCCCAAAAGATCAGTGTTACGGGGTCTGAAAAAGGACCGATCGAACTAAGGCTCGAAATCGCTGCCGCGACCGCGACAGTCACTGTTTCCGATAGCGGTGATTTACAGGGTGCGACAATATACTCGGCCACAAAAACTCCGACCGCGCTTCGCGACCTTCCTCAGACGCTCTCGATTATCAGTCGGCAGCAAATATCCGACCAATCCTTTTCCAGCATCAGCGACCTAGTTCGCTATCAGGCCGGGATCTCTAGTCCGCAGGGCGAGAACAATCGCGACCAGTTAATCATCCGCGGACAAAACTCAAGTGCGGATTTCTTTTTGAATGGCGTTCGTGACGACGTTCAATATTACCGGGACCTCTACAATCTCGAGAGCGTCGAGATTTTACGGGGTCCAAACGCTCTCGTGTTCGGTCGGGGCGGAGGCGGCGGTGTCGTTAACCGGGTATCAAAGGAAGCCCGCCAATCCCGGTCATATGAATTCACGGCTCAAAGCGGATCTTTCGGTAACCGGCGAGGAACATTCGATTTCAATACGCCGCTCAACAGCAAGATCGCCTTTCGGCTCAATGGCGTCGGCGAGGTTTCAAGCAGCTTCCGCGATTTTGTTAACCTCCGCAGGTTCGGTTTCAATCCGACCGCGACGATCAGTCCCGATTCCCACACACGGGTGACACTCTCGTATGATCTCTTTCTCGACAGGCGAACAGCGGACCGTGGCATCACCTCGCTCGATAATCGTCCCGTCTATGTGCCGGTGTCGACGTTCTACGGGGACCCTTCAAACAGCAGAGTTCGACTCGGCGCAAATCTTTTCACTGTCGGAATCGATCGCGAATTCGGTTCGCTGATACTTCGAAACAGGACAATGTATGGGGACTATGATCGGTTCTATCAAAACTATGTTCCCGGAACAGTAAACCCTGTCACGAACTTAGTTTCGCTGACCGCCTATAACAATCAGACGCAGCGTAGGAATCTGTTCAATCAAACTGATTTCATCCGCAGCGTGGTTACAGGTGGTATCAAGCACATGATCCTCGGCGGGTTTGAGGTCGGCCGTCAGCACTCGAACAATTTTCGCAACACCGGTTACTTTAACAACACCGCGACTTCGGTCTTCGTTCCCTACGACAACCCGTTGATCTCAACTCCGATCACCTTTCGCCAAAATTCTACGGATGCGGATAACCGGGTGCATCTCAACCTGGCGGCGGCTTACGTCCAGGACCAGATCGAACTTTCGCGGTTCGTTCAATTGGTTGTCGGCGCACGGTTCGATTATTTCGACCTGAAATTTCACAACAATCGAAACAATACGAATCTAGGCCGCATCGACCGCCTGATCTCGCCGCGATTCGGAGTTGTAGTCAGACCGATCTCTCGACTCTCGGTGTACGGAAACTACAGCGTTTCGTATCTGCCAAGTTCGGGCGACCAGTTCAGCCAACTGACCTCGATAACTCAACAGTTAAAACCCGAAAAGTTTGCCAACTATGAGGCCGGAGTGAAATGGGAGATCAGGAACAACCTTTCACTGACATCTGCGGTCTATAGGCTTGACCGGACGAACACCCGAACTAATCATCCAACCGATCCGAATATTATTCTTCAAACCGGGAGTCAGCGAACGAACGGATTTGAATTCAACGTGGACGGTAGCCTATCTCGAAAATGGAGCGTTACGGGAGGCTATGCGTTTCAGGACGCGTTTATCTCCAGCACAACCACAGC
>JBBKXD010000212.1:0-4327 GCA_037969295.1 Pyrinomonadaceae bacterium
AGTTTCGATTTGATAGCCGGACTGCCGGGTCAGACCATCGCTGATTGGGAACACAATCTGGAAGAGGCGCTCGCGATGCGGCCCGAGCACCTCTCACTCTATTTACTTGAGATCCACGAAGGTACACCACTCGCTGAGCAGATCCGGTCAGGGCGCCAGCCGCTGCCCGACGACGAGCTCGCCGCTGAAATGTACGAGCTGATGCTGGACAGAATAGTGGACGCGGGTTACGAACAGTACGAGATATCGAACTTCTCGATGCCCGGTTACGAATCGCGTCACAACTCAAAATACTGGCGGCTCGAACCCGTGTATGGCTTTGGCGTCTCGGCCCACTCCTTTGATGGGATCGAGCGATATTCGAATGACCGTGATACGGCTAAGTATGTGACGAGCGTAGAGGGTAACGGAACGGCGGAAGTTTACCGTGAGCAGATCAACGCGGCGTCCGAGTTTGCGTTCCTCGGATTGCGTTTGAATGAGGGGATAGATCTGACAAGTTATGAAAGACACTTCGGCTTCGATCTGCTGGAAAAATTCGGAGGCGATATCCAGCGGTTTGAAAACGATGGACTGGTTAGAATTTGCGATGGCCGCCTTCGCCTGACGCGGAAAGGAATGGTTTTCTCGAACGAAGTTTTTGCAGCGTTTGTATAAGTGTTCCTTTAGGCGTCCGCGGTTGGCGGTTCTTCAAGTCCACTGACCTTTAGGTGCGTCCTCGCTTCCCAGATCTCGGGAAAGAATTTCTTGGTAAGCGTCGTCATCAAGTATCCGACGCCCTCTGAGCCGCCGGTACCGGGTTTCATTCCCAGCATCCTCTCAACCATCAGCACATGGTGATATCGCCAGAGTGCGATGTTTTCATCGTGATCGACTAGTAGGTCCTGCATGATGAAATAGTCGGCATATTTTTCCGGGTGAGTAAGTATCTTGACGATACTCTCGATCCTCTCCTCGCTGGTTCCAACCGCGAACCCGGCGCGCCCAAGCATCGACCAGAATGCGTCGTCGAGACCCGGCTCAGCAAAACGTTTACTAAGGCGCGTGTGCGCGAATTCATCGTCTTTGAACACGGCGAGGATCTTTTCGTTCTTTTGCCCCGAAACAAATTCAAGCTCACGAAACTGCATCGATTGAAATCCGCTTGCCGGATTCAGCTTGTCACGAAATTCGAGAAAGCCGATCTGCGCCATCGTTTCAAGCAAGTGGATCTGCGTTACAAGGACCTTCTCGATCCCGACCACGGCGCGAAGGCTGTGGTTCGCTCGAAACGAACGCCCTTCGTTCATCCACGCGATGGTAGCGTCGATCTCATGAAGTATTTGTTTGAACCAGAGCTCGTAGGTCTGGTGGATGATTATGAACAGCAGCTCGTCGTGGCTTGCCGGATCGGACAAGGTTTCCTGAAGCTCCAGCAGCTCGGGAACTCTTAAATATTTGTTGTAGGAAAGCGGAGCGCCTTTACCGTATTCGTGTGCCATGAAAAGCGTTCAGATAGACCGATAAAATCAAGCCTAATCTTCATGCATGGCGACGCCCGTGTCAATTTCGAAATTTCTTCCGTTAAAATCAAAGAAACATCTTGACAGACGTTACAAATATGGGTAAATTCTGTTTCGTCAATCAATAAAACCCAAATCGAGAAGGGAAAATCTTGCTGTTTAAGATTTGTTATTTGTTTGCAAATACACGCGTCCACACAAGATTTTTTGCCGTATTCGTGTAAGCTCTCGCATGCCGAACATGGAACGGTTTTTTTGTATTAGTCGGGCTTGCCCGGTCTAAAAAATTGTTAGTGTCTTGATGTTCTTAGGAGGAATTAGAAACAATGTCTAAAACAGTCGGTATGGTCAAATGGTTCAACAACGCCAAAGGTTATGGATTTATCGAGCAGCCTGGCGAACAGGATATTTTTGTGCATTACAGCTCGATATCCGGCGATGGATATAAGACCCTGATCCAGGGTCAGGAAGTTGAATTCGAAGTGACCAACGGCCCGAAAGGCCCCCAGGCCGAAAACGTCATGAAGGTCGCCGCCTAGAATTTGTTATCGATCCGCCGGATCGCTTCAGATATTTAGCACAAAGAAAAAGCGAACTGGATTTTTCCCAGTTCGCTTTTTCTTTGATTAAAACCGCGTCATCTAAAACATTTCTTCGCCCTTCGCGCGGAGCGTCCGGCGCCACAATTCACGATACGAGGTAAAGCGCGAGACCAAACTATTGAGCTTATACCGTTGAGCGTAGCTAAGGGCGCGATTGTCCAACATTCTCTTTATTTGAGACTCAAGACGTGCACGCGCCTCGAGCGGGGCCCGCTTTGCGGCTCCGTTAAAAAAGATATCGAACTCGATCTTAAGCCGACGAACGTCGTCCTCTAGTTTTCCGAGTTGTTGGTCGAGCGCCGCGGCTTCTTCAAGACGGCCCGGTGTCTGCCTGTATAAATTGTTAGATTTTGGCGGCATGTTGAACTCGATGGCGGGATGGGCAAGAGGCCCGCCAAGAGTATAACAGGAATCGGACACTGAGTTCGCACTTTTTTCGGCACTTTTAGGTAAACTACCGAAATGGGAAATCCGAAAGCGGCGGAATTGAAATCCGTACTAAGAATGCTGCCGTCGACAGATGAAGTGCTGTCGTCCCCGGCGGTACAGCGGCTGATCCCCGAGATCGGCCGCATCCGGGCGACCACGCTCGTGCGAACCGCGATCGAACAACTGCGGACCGAACTCGCGGCCGAAATAGCAACGCGGCCCGGCCGAGTTGAAGCTTATTCAAAAGAAAGTTTGTTGGCCGCAGCGTCGGAGCGGTTTGAGCAGAGCAGGAAAGAGCACCGGAACTCCCGTCTTCGCCGGGTCATCAATGCGACAGGCGTCGTGATCCACACCAATCTCGGGCGAGCGCCGCTGTCGGACGACGCGCTAGAGGCGATTAGAGAGGTGGGCGGTTACTGTACGCTCGAATACGATCTTTCGAGCGGCAAACGTGGAAAACGCGGCGAATCTTTGGAACGCCTCGTTATGCAAATGACCGGGGCCGAAGCGGCGGTCGTTGTTAATAACTGCGCGGCGGCCGCGTATCTGGTTCTAACTGTGTTTGCAAAGGGTGGCGAGGCCGTAGTTTCGCGTGGGGAACTGGTCGAGATCGGCGGCGATTTCCGCGTTCCGGATGTGTTGGTTCAGTCCGGCGCGACGCTGAAAGAAGTCGGTACGACAAACAGGACAAAAATTTCCGATTACGAAAAGGCGATCGGTGAAAATACGAAAATCTTGGTGCGGGTCCATCCTTCCAATTACAAGATAGTCGGCTTTACCGAAAAACCCTCACTCACGGAGTTGGCTCAACTGTCCCGAAAAAAGGGGATTCTGCTTTACGAGGACGCAGGTTCGGGAGCGTTGGTTGATTTCCGAAAGTTCGGGCTCACGGACGAGCCGCTTATCAGCCGGTCGCTCGATGACGGTGCGGACATCGTCACCTTCAGCGGAGATAAGCTTTTCGGCGCCGCTCAAGCGGGAATCATAGTCGGGCGCAAGCACCTTGTCGAACAGATCCGAAAGCATCCGCTGTATCGGGCGCTGAGGGTCAGTAAGATCATATATGCCGCCCTTGAAGCGACGATCGAATCGTATCTTCGCGAAGATGCCGAACAGTCAGTTCCGGTACTGAGGATGCTAAGTTTGCGAAAGGAGGAACTCGAAACGCGGACGCTAGGCCTGGTCCAGCGAATTCACGAACGGCTTGGCAAAGGGACCGGCGTGTCCGTCGAAATCATCTCGGGCGAGTCAGTTGTCGGTGGCGGCTCAGCTCCCGATACAAGGCAGGAGACGGTGTTGTTGGCGATAACGCACAATGCTGTATCGGCGTCCGAGATCGAGAGAAAATTGAGAACGTCCGAAACGCCGGTTATCGCTCGGATTGAGGATGATGCGGTATTGATCGATCTGAGAACCGTTCAAGGGAGTGAAGAGGACAGGTTGATAGAAGTACTGGTTGCGGCACTTGGCTGATCATCCATTCCGCGCGGCGAAGTCGGCCATGAAGTCGACAAGCTCATCAACGCCTTCCCGGGGAAACGCATTATAGATCGAGGCGCGAATTCCTCCTACGGATCGGTGTCCGCGTAGTCCATCGAGTCCGATCTTTTCAGCCTCAGCGCAGAATTTTTCATCGAGGTCCTCCGACGGCAGACGAAACGTAACGTTCATCAACGATCGGCAGTGTTTTTCGGCGTGTCCCTCGTAGAATCCGTCACTAGAATCTATACATTTGTAGAGTATGGCCGCCTTTTCCTCGTTTCGTATCTGCATTGCGAGAATGCCGCCCTGTTC
>JBBKXD010000213.1:0-15993 GCA_037969295.1 Pyrinomonadaceae bacterium
TATGGAAGCGATAGCAAAGACAAAACATCTGAAAGGCAGCCCGCGAAAGGCACGGCTGGTGATAGACATGATCCGCGGACAGAACGTGTCGCGTGCACTGGCGATCCTTAAGTTCACGGATAAGCGGGCGGCGGATCCGATCGCGAAGTGCCTGAATTCGGCGATCGCGAACGCGACATATGCGGCAGAGCAGCAGAATATTGCGATCGATCCCGACGGACTTTGGGTTAAATCCTGTTTCGTTGACATGGGCCCGACAAAGAATCGCCGACGCGTGCGGCCCGCTCCGCAAGGTCGGGCGTACCGCGAGCAGCGTCACTATTGCCACATCACGATACAGGTGACGAGCGAAGAGCAGGCAAAGACCGAGAAGGAATTGAAGGCGGAGGCGTCGAAGGCGAAGAGAGCTGCGGCAGCCAAAGCTGAAGGCGGAGAAAAGAAACCAAAGGCTCCGGTAAAGAAAGCGGCACCGAAAAAGGAAAAGGTAGAGAAGATCGAGGCCGCGGCAGATGAGATCGTTGAAACGCCGACGCCGGTTGAAACCGCCGATGCTGTCGAGGCGAAAAGCGAAGCGGAAGTCGCCGATGCAAAGAACGTCGAAACACAGACTGCCGCCACATTGAACGAAACGGCACCTGCTGATGAAAAGCAGCAGGACACGAACGAGGAGCTCGAGAAACAGTAGCTAGAAGGAGGATTGCGGAATGCGGAATGCGGAGTGAAATCCGAAATCCAAAATCCAAAATCCAAAATGGAATATATGGGACAGAAAGTTCATCCATACGGTTTTAGAGTCGGGTACAACAAAGATTGGCATTCGCACTGGTTCGCCAAACACGACTTCGCAAAATACCTCGCCGAAGATCTCAGGCTCAAACGCGATCTGAAGAGGCGATTCAGCGGCGGTGGTGTTTCGCACATCGACATCGAGCGTGCGGCGACCCGTCTGAAGATCATCATCTACACGTCGCGACCGGGCATTATCATTGGCCGTAAGGGTTCAGAGATCGAAAAGCTTCGTGAGGACCTGTCACGAAAGACGGGGCGCGAAGTTCTGATCTCGATCCAGGAGATTCGTCATCCCGAACTCAACGCGCAGTTGCAGGCTGAGAAGATCGCACAGCAGCTTGAGAAGCGCATTGCTTTCCGTCGGGCTATGAAAAAGACGATGGAAGAGTCGCAGCGTTTCGGTGCTCAGGGTATCAAGGTGATGATCGCCGGCCGACTTAACGGAGCCGAGATCGCACGCACCGAATGGTCGCTCCAGGGGCGGCTGCCGCTCCACACGCTGCGAGCTGATATCGATTACGGTTTTGCGGAAGCGTTGACGACTTTTGGCATCATCGGTGTGAAAGTTTGGATCTATCGCGGTGAGATTCTCGACCCGAATGCCTCGATGGCCCGCGGCACGACCACGGATCCGATGAACGAAGTTAAGGTCGAGCGCGGAGCTCGGCGTCCGAGAAGGGACGACCGGGGACGCTAGCAGCGTGAATAGTAAATCGTGAATCGTGAATAGCAAGAGCGATTCTTAAAGACTGACGATTCACTATTTACTATTCACTATTTACGAGGGTTTATTATGTTAATGCCGAAAAAGGTCAAGCACCGAAGGGTAATGAAGGGCCGCATGCGCGGGAAAGCAACGCGCGGAGCGAACCTTGACTTTGGTGACTTCGGACTGAAGACATTGGAAGCAGGATGGATCACCGACCGCCAGATCGAAGCGGCCCGTATCGCGATGACGCGTCATATCAAACGCGGCGGCAAGATCTGGATAAGGATGTTCCCGGACAAACCGATCACAAAGAAACCGGCCGAAACTCGTATGGGCTCAGGCAAAGGAGCCCCGGATCACTGGGTCGCGGTTGTAAAGCCCGGCCGCGTGCTCTACGAGATCCAGGGAGTTGATGAAGCGTTGGCGCGCGAGGCTATGGAACTGGCGGCGCAAAAGCTTCCGGTTAAGACTAGGTTTGTAACGCGTGCGGACCTTGAGGGAGGCGTTGTTTAAGTTATGAAACGCAAGGAACAGATAGACCAGCTTCGGGACATGAACCTTCAGGAGCTTAGTGATCAGGCAGACGCATTGAAGGAATCGCTTTTCCGTCTGAAATTTCGGAAGACGCTTGGCGTCGGCGACACGGTCAAGGACATCCGGCGTGAAAGAAGAACTCTCGCCCGGGTTCACACGCTGATCGGCGAAAAAGCAAAAGCGGAGAAGAAGGCGAATTAAACTAAATGGCTACAAAGAAAAAGACAGACGAAACTGAAAATGCCGTTGAAGTTACGGCAGCCGAAACTGAGGCAGTCGCCGAAGTAAAGGCTGACGCAGCCGAAGAGGCTCCGAAAAAAGCTCCGGCGAAACGTGCCAAGACTGCGGAAGCGGAGGTTGTGGACGTTAATGCCGAGGATGGGGACGCCAGCACCGCAAAGAAAGGAAAGCGTGCCGAAAAGATAGGTGTAGTTACATCGGACAAGATGACGTTGACTGTCGTCGTCCGGGTGGACCGATTGGTAAAGCACCCGATCTACCGCAAGTATGTTCGCAAGCGCAAGAAATTCATGGCGCATGACGAGAAAGGTGCCAAGATCGGTGACAAAGTCAGGATCGTTGAGACGCGGCCGATGTCGGCAAGAAAGCGCTGGCGCGTGGTTGAGATCATTCAGAAAGCGGAGTTGTAATTTGCGAATTGCGATTGCCGATTTGCGATTGCCGTATTTACGAGATCGCAAATCGAAATTCGCAAATCGAAATTTGAGGTGATTTTATGATTCAGATGCAGACCTCTTTGGCGGTCGCAGATAATTCGGGTGCGAAACGTGTCGTGATGATCATGCCGATCGGCGGATCGACGAGCAAGATCGCTCGGCTCGGCGACAAGATCAAGGTGACGGTCAAGGAAGCGTCGCCGGATGGAACGGCAAAGAAGGGCAAGGTCTACAACGCCGTGATCGTGAGGACGCGAAAGGAAATTCGCCGCAAGGACGGAACCTACATCCGGTTCGATGAGAATGCGGCCGTCCTTATCAAGGACGATGGAACTCCGGTCGGTACTCGCGTATTCGGGCCCGTCGCTCGTGAGCTGCGGGAAAAGAATTTCATGAAGATCGTGTCCCTGGCGCCTGAAGTTATTTAGGTTGATTTGAAGACCGTGGGTGAGAGAACCACCCCGTCAGCCGAAACGGCTGCCACCCCTCCTTTGTAAGGAGGGGAGTTCAAGAAGGAAATGAAAACGATTAAGACAGGAACAGTAAGTAGCAAGATCAAGCGTGGCGACCAGGTCGTTTTTATCGCTGGCAGAGAATTTGCGCGTTACGACAGCGCCGGAAAGCGGGCGCCTTATCGCGGCAAGGTCATCGAGGTCGATGCGCGTAACGGAAAGGTCAAAGTCGAAGGTGCGATGCTGATGAAACGGCACCAGAAGCCGGTTCCGCAGCTTAACCGCGAAGGCGGCATCAGGGAGCAGGAAGCGTGGGTCGATATCTCTAACGTCGCCCTCGTCGATCCTGATACAGGCAAGCCGACGCGGGTAAAGATCGAAAATCGCGATGGAAAGAAAGTTCGTGTGGCGAAAAGTGGAAAGGTCATTCCGATCGTGAACGTCTTTGGTAAGAAAGAACCGAAGAAGGACAAGGAAGAGAAGACTGAGGAATAAGTTTCTGGTTTCTAGTTCCTAGTTTCTAGTTCGTGATGAACCGGAAACGAGATACCAGAAACTCGAAAATAGGAACTTTAAAGAGATGGCTAGATTAAAAGACAAGTATAAGAATGAGATCGCGGGATCGCTTGCTAAGGAATTCGAGATCAAGAACCCGATGGCGATACCCCGTATCGAGAAGGTCGTCATCAACATGGGCCTCGGTGAAGCGAGTTCGAATGCAAAGATCCTCGACGTCGCGGTCGAGGAATTGAAGGCAATAACCGGACAAAAACCGGTTGTCACAAAAGCAAAGAAATCGATCGCTGCGTTCAAGCTTCGTGAGGGAATGTCGATCGGAACGATGGTCACGCTCCGCGGCGACCGCATGTACGAATTTCTCGATCGCCTCATCTCGGTTGCTTTGCCGCGTGTTCGCGACTTTCGCGGTATCTCCGGAAAAGCCTTCGACGGGCGCGGGAACTACACACTCGGCATTCGTGAGCAGTTGATTTTCCCGGAGATCGATTTTAACAAGGTAGACAAGACGCGCGGGATGAACATTTCGATCATTACGACGGCGAAGACCGACGATCAGGCGCGTTCGCTTTTGAAGTCGATGGGAATGCCCTTCAGACAATAGTCTCTAGTCCCAAGAGTCCCAAGTCCCATGCCGGAACTTGAGGTGCTCAATTTGGGACTTGGGACTCTTGGGACTAGAGACTAAGAGTTATATGGCAAAGATCAGCAAAGTAGTAAAGAACGAGAAGCGTAAAGTACGCGTCGCCCTGTGGGCAGATCGCCGAAACGCCGCGAAGAAGATCATAAACAATCCGAGATCGACGCCGGAACAAGTCGATGCCGCAGTGGTGCTGCTCCAAAAGATGCCGCGCGACGGCAGTCCGATACGTGTTCGAAACCGCTGCTCGCAGTCGGGTCGAACCCGCGGCTACCTTCGCAAGTTCGGCCTTTCGCGCATCGCATTTCGCGACCTGGCGCTTCAGGGTCAGATCCCGGGGGTTGTTAAATCGAGCTGGTAGTTCGATTTTAGATTTTGGATTTTAGATTGCGTTGTGCAGTCGCCCAATCCAAAATCGGGAATCCAAAATCCAAAATGATTTTTACGGAGTAGAAATAGAATGACAGATCCAATAGCCGACATGCTTACACGAATTCGCAACGCGATCGCTGCGAATCATCCGCGTGTGGACATTCCCGGTTCGAAATTGAAACTGGAAGTCGCGAGAATCCTGAAGGAAGAGGGCTATATCAATAGCTTTACGATGAAGGGCGACGCTCCGAAAACTTTGATCCGCATCTTTTTGCGTTACGATGCGAAGGGAACTTCGTCGATCACGCATCTGTCGCGAGTATCGCGGCCGGGCCGCCGGGTTTACGTCGGCGCGGGTGAAATACCCAAAGTCCTTGGCGGATATGGCGTGAATATCGTTTCGACCTCGCGTGGACTGATGAGTGGAAAGAAAGCTCGCTCGGAAAACGTCGGCGGAGAAATTTTGGCGGAAGTTTACTAATTTGCGATTTGCGATTTTCAATTTGCGATCTCGCATTTCGGCAATCGCAAATCGAAGATCGCAAATCGAAAATCTAAAGATATGTCAAGAGTAGGAAAAAAACCGATTACGATCCCGAGCGGCGTTACCGTTACGATCGGGGACTCACAGATCGAAGTCAAAGGGCCGAAGGGTACGCTGAACACACCCGTCCCGCGCGGTGTTTCGTTCAAACAGGAAGACGGAACACTTGTCGCGGAACGCTCGGATGACAGCTACAAGGCCTTTCACGGTCTGGCGAGGGCCCTTGCTAACAGCGCGGTTGTCGGCGTCACCGAAGGCTTCGAAAAGAAGATGGACGTTGTCGGCGTTGGATACAAAGCAGACGTGCAGGGGAAGAAGATAGTTTTCTCTTTGGGTTATTCACATCCGATCGAGTACCCCTTGCCCGAAGGCATCGAAGCAAAGACGGAGCGTGTAAATACGAAGACGTCGATCAACCAGTATCAATTGACGATCACGCTGAGTGGTATCGATAAGCAGAAGCTCGGCCAGGTCGCCGCGGAGCTGAACCGTCTGCGAAAGCCCGACGCGTATAAGGGAAAGGGAGTTCGTTATTCCGACAAGTATTACAAATTGAAGCCAGGTAAAACCGGTAAGTAAGTCGATTTTGGATTTTAGATTTTGGATTTTGGATTGCCGTGGGCAAATCGAGAAATCCAAAATCGGCAATCCAAAATCCAAAATTGAAATATGGCACAGAAAAATAAAGCAGATATTCGCCGTGGTGTTCACAGCCGCATTCGCAAGAAAGTTCGCGGCTCCGCCAATCGGCCACGGCTGGCGGTGTTCCGCAGTCTGAATCATATCTACGTGCAATTGATTGATGACGACAGCGGTAAGACGCTGGCTACGGCGTCGACCACTGAGAAGTCGCTTGGCGCGTCAGCCGGCGGAAACATCGCCGCGGCGCAACAAGTCGGCAAGACGATCGCCGAACGGGCCCAGGCGGCTGGCGTTTCGAGCGTCGTTTTCGATCGCGGCGGTTATCTGTATCACGGACGCGTAAAGGCGTTGTTCGATGCGACGCGCGATGCGGGGTTGAATAAGAACGAAGCGGGCGACAAGGCAAAAAAGGAAGACGATGGCAATTAAGAGTAAACAGAGAATTTCGCCGAACGGCTTGATCCTGAAAGATCAGCTTATTTCGATCAACCGTGTAACGAAGGTCGTAAAGGGCGGTAAGAACATGTCGTTCGCGGCTCTCGTCGTGATCGGCGACGAAGCCGGCCATGTGGGCTTTGGCACTGGCAAAGCGAAAGAAGTTCCGAATGCGATCAAGAAGGCGGTCGAAGCGGCAAAGAATAATCTGATCCGGGTTCCGCTTATCGATGGGACGCTTCCGCACGAACTTATCGGTGAATACGGAGCGGGCCGCGTTCTGCTAAAGCCGGCCGCTGAAGGAACCGGTGTCATCGCCGGCGGAGCCGTGCGAGCTGTGCTCCAGTCACTTGGCGTTCATAATGTGCGGACCAAGATCCTCGGCTCGACAAATAATCACAACGTCGTACGGGCGACCTTCAACGGACTTTCGCGAATGAAGGATCCGATTGAAGTTGCGAGACTCCGCGGTAAGGCGGTTGAGGAGCTTGTTTGATTTGCGATTTGCGATCGCCGTTTCGCGATTTTCACTGAGCGCGATCGAAAATCCAAAATCGAAAATCGAAAATAAATAGATGGCAAAGAAAGCAGAAAAAAAAGACGGCGAAAACATCACGATCCAGTACTATCGCAGTTCGATCGGCTACGCGAAGAAGCAGAAGGAGATAGTCCGAAGCCTCGGTATCACGAAGCTTAATCAAACGGTGTCGAGGGCTGACACGCCTGCGACGCGTGGGATAGTTGCGAAGATACCGCACCTTTTGAGGATCGTAGACTAGTAAATCGTGAATCGTGAATCGTGAATAGACGGAACGTTCTATTGACGATTCACGATTCATGATTCGCGAGGAAACATATGGCATTATCGTTAAATAATTTGAAGCCCGCGAAGGGTTCGACGCATAAGAAGAAACGCGTTGGCCGCGGTCCCGGTTCGGGACTAGGAAAAACCGCAGGTCGTGGACACAAGGGCCAGAAATCACGTTCAGGTTACAGTAGCCGTCCTGGTTTCGAGGGTGGACAGATGCCGCTTCAACGGCGTCTGCCGAAGCGTGGTTTTACGAACATTTTCAAAAAGGAATGGATCGAGATCAGCCTCGCCAAGATTGAATCGAACTTTGCGGCGGGCGACGACGTAACTCCGGAAATATTGCACGAGCGCGGTTTGATCAAGAAAGCGAAGCACGACCTCGTGATCCTTGGTAACGGCGACATGTCCAAGGCGCTAAACATTTCGGCTCATCGCTTTACGAAAACGGCCAAGGATAAGATCGAGAAAGCTGGTGGTTCGGTCACCGAGATCAAGAGGGCGGCGGAAGCAGCGGCTTAGCTAGTTGATCGTGGATCGTAGTTCGTTGCTCGATCCCCGTTTCGTCGAATTTTGCAACGAGCAACGATCAACCAACAACCAACATTTATATGGAGAAGTTTCTCAACGCGGTTCAGAACATGTTCAAGGTTCCCGAACTGCGGACGCGTATTTTGTTCACGCTTGGGCTCCTTGCGGTGTACCGTCTCGGTGCACACGTCACGTCGCCAGGGATCAACAAGGCGCGCCTCGAACAGGTTTGGGGTGAAGTTGCCGGAACGCTTCTCGGCGTCCTCGATCTGTTTTCAGGCGGTAACTTCCGTACGATCTCGGTTTTCGCGCTTGGCGTAACGCCATATATCACGGCGTCGATCATCATGCAGCTGATGCCTACTCTCTCGCCGGCAATAAAAAGAATCCAGCAGGAGGGCGAGGTCGGACGGCAGAAGATGAACCAGTGGACGCGGTATTTGACCGTTGTTCTCTGCTCCGTTCAGACGTTTTTTGTCGCGACATGGCTTAGCCGGAACGGCATCATCCAGGAAACCTGGTGGGCGACCGCGATGATCGTAGTAACGCTGACGACTGGAACGATCTTCGTGATGTGGCTTGGCGAGCAGATCACCGAGCGCGGTGTTGGAAACGGGATTTCGCTGCTCATTTTCGCCGGTATTGTTATCGGTTTGCCAGGGGCTGTCCTCCAGGTAGGCGAACGTGTACGAGCGGGTGACGCGATGCAGACACTTGGGGTGATCTTTTTAATCGTCGTTCTCATCGCGTTGATTGCGCTGGTCGTTTACGTCGAATCTGCCCGACGGAATATTGCTATAACTTACGCGAGTCGGCGGGTCGGCAGTCAGACATTTCGGGGCCAGGAAACCAGCCTTCCGCTCAAGATCAACATGGGCGGCGTCATTCCTGTGATCTTTGCCTCGTCCGTACTTGCGATGCCGCAGACACTTTTCTCCGCGTTTCCGCCGGCTCAGGGGGATACGACCTCGACCTGGTCGAGAATTCATACGTTCTTTCAGCAGTTCCACGGCGGCGATCCGTATTACGAGCTTGTTTTTCTTTCGCTGATCGTACTATTCACGTTCTTTTACATTACGATCGTCTTTAACACGGACGAGGTAGCGGACAATTTGCGAAAGCACGGCGGCTTTATTGCGGGGATTCGTCCCGGTGCACCTACCGCGGAGTACCTGAACACGATCCTTACTCGATTGACGACCGTTGGTGCTCTCTACCTGGCCTTTGTAGCGTTTGTTCCGCAGATCTTGTTGAGTGGTTTCCGAGTCGCGAGACTCCCATTCTTTGGCGACCGGATCGACGCATTCTTTTCTTCGACCCCGGGTCTGAACTGGCTGCCGACCGGTTTAGGATATCAGTTCTACTTTGGTGGAACGTCCTTGCTGATTCTTGTAGGTGTGGCGATGGACACGGTGTCCCAGATCGAAGCTCAGCTTGTGATGAAAAATTACGAGGGATTTCTCGGAGCTGGGTCACGGCTTCGAGGTAGAAGATCTTAGAGTTTTCGCCACAGAGGACACAGAGATTGGGAAAACGGTTTTTCAATCTGCTCTGTGTCCTCTGTGGCTTTAGGATTTCATGCCGAAGATTATCGTATTGATCGGAGCCCCCGGAGCGGGCAAGGGAACACAGGCGCGGCTCTTGAAAGAGCGGCTTGGTATACCTCAGATCTCGACCGGCGATATGTTCCGTGAGATGAAAACGCTCGACACGCCGCTGGCCCGGCAGGTCCAGGAAATAATGGCGTCGGGTAAGCTCATCTCGGACGAAATTACCTACAAAATAGTTAAGGCGCGAACGTCGCGTGACGATTGTCGCAATGGGTATATTCTTGACGGATATCCTCGGACCGACGTGCAGGCCGCGCAACTCGAGGATTTGGCAAAAGAACAGGGATTCGGAATACAGGCGATCGAAGTCGATATTCCGAGGGATGAGTTAATGAAGCGGCTAACCGGCCGCCGGTCGTGTCCCGTCTGCGGGGAAATATATAACGTCTATTCGAAACCGCCGAAGAGGGATAATGCGTGCGATCTACATCCTGAAACGCAGCTAACTCATCGTGCTGATGACAATGAAGAGAGTGTTTCGACGAGGCTCGCAACGTACGATGAGCAGACCAGGCCGCTGCTCGATTATTATGAATCTTCGGGTCGCTTAGGACACGTTGACGGAACCGGCGATGTCGAACAGATCAACTCGGAGATGCAGAAACTGATAGGAAGATAACATGCCGGGCGGCTCGATACTTGGCGGTATAGCAAGCAGGACGACCGCGGTTCTATTCGGGAGACGGATGATCATCGCGAAATCACAAAAAGACCTTGAAAAGATGCGGGCCGTCGGCGAGTTGATCGCCGAGGTACGTGAGGCCTTGCGTAAGCTGGTTATTCCCGGTGTGACGACCCTTGAATTGAATGCCGTTGCCGAGAAGATGATGCGGGATGCCGGCTCTATTCCGACCTTTATTGGATATAAACCGCGAGGGATGGTGCCCTTCCCATTTGCGATCTGCTCTTCGCCGAATGACTCCATCGTCCATGGTTTTTCGACGGACAAACCGCTAAAAGAGGGCGACATCCTTTCGCTCGATATGGCGTGCACGCTAAACGGATTTGTGGGTGACACGGCAATGACCGTGCCGGTCGGAAAGATCAGTGATGAGGCGGCTCAGCTTATTCGGGTAACCGAGGAATGTCTTGCCCGTGGCATTGAACAATGCGTGCCGAACAAACGGGTTGGCGATATCGGATGGGCAGTTGAGGAGCACGCCGAAAAGTATGGGTATGGCATCGTCCGGGACTATACCGGGCATGGAATCGGTCGTTCAATGCACGAAGCTCCCCAAATTCCGAACTACGGCCGACAGGGCACACGTGAGAAAATAAGGGCCGGATACTGTTTTGCGATAGAACCCATGCTCAACCTTGGAAGCCCGGAAACAAGGACGCTTGAAGATAAATGGACAGTTGTGACGGCTGACGGCAATCTGTCGGCGCATGCTGAACATACGATTGCTGTTACCGAGCAGGGACCTGAGATTCTGACGCTGACAAAGGAGCAAAAGCGGCAGCTAAATGACCCTAAATCGGAAACGGCGGCGGCTTAACTTGAGTTTTAGGGTTTAAACCGCTAATATTTACGGTTTGTCCAACTAATCGGCGGGTTGGTATAGACATATGTCTAAGGAAGAAGCGATAGAGGTGACGGCGACAGTACTGGAAACCTTGCCGAATGCTATGTTCAAGGTATCTATCGACGGAAACGAGCATGAAGTGCTAGCTCACATCTCTGGCAAAATGCGTAAGAATTTTATTCGTATTTTGCCCGGCGACAAGGTCTTGGTAGAGCTTTCGCCTTACGATCTGGACCGAGGAAGGATCACATATCGCTACAAGTAAAAAGGGTGGAAGATTATGAAGGTACGACCGTCAGTAAAAAAGATTTGCGATAAATGCAAGGTCATTCATCGAAAGGGCGTTGTCCGTGTGATTTGTGACAATCCGAAGCATAAACAGCGTCAGGGATAAGAGTTTGATTTCAAATTTGAAATATCAAATTTGCGAATTTTGGAGAAATTATGGCTCGCGTAGCAGGAGTTGATTTACCGCCCAACAAACGGGCACAGGTTGGTTTGACGTACATTTACGGCGTTGGCAGATCCCGCGCCACTGCGATCCTCAATGAGGCCGCGGTCGCTGTGGATTCCAAGATTCGCGACCTGAGTGAGGATGAACTTAATAAGATACGTGCGATCCTCGACGGGCAGGGCGAGATCGAAGGTGATCTGCGGAAGCGCGTCCAGATGGATATCAAGCGATTGATGGATATCGGTTGCTATCGCGGTCTTCGACATCGCCGAAGCCTGCCGGTCCGCGGCCAGCGCACATCGACCAACGCCCGCACACGCAAGGGCCCGCGAAAGGCTGCAGTTGCTAAGAAGAAGGCTCCGGGCAAGAAATAAGGAATTTGCGATTTTCGATTGCCGATTTGCGATTTTGTGACTTCTCGGTAGTTTGATGGCGTTTCGTCCGGGGCCAGATCGAAAATCGAAAATCGAAAATCGAAAATAAAAAGATGGCTAAACCAGCAGCAGGAACAAAAAAGAAAACTTTCAAGAAGAAAGAGCGAAAGAACATTCCGATTGGAATCGTTCACATTTCGGCTTCCTTCAATAACACGCTGATATCGATCACGGACACGCAGGGAAACCTTATCGCTCAGTCTTCGTCCGGCGCACGCGGCTTTCGGGGATCCCGAAAAGGAACGCCATTCGCCGCACAGCAGGCTGCGGGCGAAGCTGCTCGGAAAGCGGCGGAAGCCGGCATGCGTGAAGTAGAGGTTCGTGTGAAAGGTCCGGGCGGGGGTCGCGAGTCGGCGATTCGCGCTGTGGCACAGGCGGGGATACGCGTCACGTCCATCCGCGATACGACGCCGATCCCCCACAACGGATGCCGACCGCCGAAACGCAGGCGCGTCTGACATTCGATTTTGGATTTTAGATTTTGGATTTTGGATTGGTCGGGAGCCGCTCGATCGAATTATCGAAAGGACGAAGGGGAACAACGTTTCCCGTAAACTTTTTCACGGAAAATGATGGAGGATGGAAGGTCGTCGATTCTTGGAGCTAATCCAAAATCGAAAATCGAAAATCCAAAATCATTTTTG
Organism: Pyrinomonadaceae bacterium; assembly: GCA_037969295.1. Lineage (GTDB taxonomy): Bacteria > Acidobacteriota > Blastocatellia > Pyrinomonadales > Pyrinomonadaceae > OLB17. The sequence goes on from JBBKXD010000213.1 coordinate 12,318, forward strand.
CTGAAGGCAAAAATACTATGGCTAGATATAGAGATGCGGTGTGCAGATTGTGTCGCCGCGAAGGCGGAAAGTTATTTTTGAAAGGCGATCGTTGTTTTAAGCCCTCTTGTGCGATCGAAAAACGTGGCACCAACCCGCCGGGACAACACGGCGCGGCTCGACGTAAGATGCTGGCCGGATACGGGCAGCAGCTGCGCGAAAAGCAAAAGGTAAAGCGCATCTACTTCATCCTCGAAAAGCAGTTCCGAAATTATTTCGAAAAGGCACGGCATCAGAAAGGCGTCACGGGCGAGAATCTTTTGTTCATGCTCGAACGTCGTTTGGATAACGTCGTCTACCGTTCGGGATTTTCGACTTCGCGCCGCCAGGCGCGGCAGCTTGTGAACCACGGGCACATTGAGGTAAACGGCCGCAAAGTCGATATTCCTTCGTTCCAGGTAAAACAGGGCGACGTTATCAGTGTAAAAGACAAGAGTCATAAGAACGCGCACGTCGAGGGAGCGTGGTCGACCGCGGCGGGACGTGGCCGACCGGGTTGGATGTCGCCGGGCGACAAAGATCTCAGCATCGCGATCTCGGGCTTACCGACGCGTCAGGACATTGATCAGAATATTAACGAGCAATTGATCGTTGAGCTTTACAGTAAGTAGGTACTAGACGGTTGGCTGAAGTATCCGGGTTTCTGAAAGTTTGTTCTTGCTCGCGGAACCCGGGGACAAGGCCGACCCTGATTTTATTTTAAAAAGAACACTATGACACAAAGTAATAATTGGACGGATTTTCAAATGCCGAGTCGTTTGAATGTCGAGACCGAAACTCTAACGGAGCGGTATGGTAAATTCTACGCCCAGCCTTTCGAACGGGGTTTTGGGACAACGATCGGAAATTCAATTCGTCGTGCGCTGCTATCGTCGATCGAGGGCGCTGCGGTAACGGCGGTGAAGATCGAAGGCGTCGAGCACGAATTCTCATCGATCAAAGGAGTGGTCGAGGACGCCACCGACGTGATCCTAAACCTGAAACAAATCCCGTTTCTTCTTCATGGCGGTGGATCGAAAACCTTAACGATCAACAAAAAGGGCGCCGGTGAAGTGACGAGTTCCGATATCAAGGGCGATGCCGATGTCGAGGTACTGGATTCGAACATTCACATTGCGACCATCAGCGGGAACGGATCGCTGAACGTAGAAATGCGTCTCAAACGTGGCCGCGGATATGTCTCCGCTGAATTCAATAATGACGAAGACCTTTCGGTCGGGTACATTCCGGTCGACTCCGTTCACACGCCGATCAAGAAAGTAAATTACAACGTCGACAAGACGCGTCAGGGTTCGAACACCGAGTTTGATAAGCTGACGATCGAGGTTTGGACCGACGGTTCTGTTAAGCCCGAAGATTCGATCGGCCTGGCGGCGAAACTGGTAAAGGATCACATGTCGATCTTTATCAATTTCGAAGAGGAAGAGGAAGAATACAAATACGAGGACATCGCCCGTCCGCCGCTTATGCGGAACGATCTGCTCGACAAACCGGTCGATGAGCTGGAGTTGTCAGTTCGCTCGTACAACTGCTTGAAGAATGCCGACATTCGTTCGATCCGTGACTTGATCAAACGCAGTGAGAAAGACATGCTTGGCACAAAGAACTTTGGCAAGAAATCACTTACTGAGATCAAGGACCTGCTGCACGGAATGGGACTTGATTTCGGAATGGATTTTGATGAGCAGGGTAATCCGATACCGGGATCGGGCGGACGAGATCTAGACTAGAGTTCCTGGTTTCTAGTTTCTTGTTCCTCGTCTTGAACTAGAAACTAGAAACAAGAAACTAGAAACTTTTGATATGAGACATTTAAAGGCACATCGTAAATTGGGCAGGACAACGGAACACCGGATGTCGATGCTTCGAAATCTTGCGACATCGCTGGTTAATTCCGAGAAAGAGCACATCGTCACGACCGTTGCTAAAGCAAAGGAACTGCGTCCGTTTGTCGAGAAGGCGATCACGCTTGCGCGAAAGGCCCAAGTGTTGAGCGGCGACGATTCGAAAACTCAGGAAGTGCATCTGCGTCGTCAGGCAGCAAGATTTTTCCACGCGGGCAACAGCACATTCAAAGTTGCAGCGAGCCGCTTTCGCGGTAAGAAAGGCGAGGAGAAAGATCCGATCGAACGGACCGCGGGCGTTGCCGCGTTGAAGCGGCTGTTCGACGACCTGGGCGCGCGTTACAAAGATCGTAACGGTGGCTACACGAGAATTATTAAGCTCGGGCGGCGTTCCGGCGATAATGCCGAAATGGCCGTGATCGAATTGGTGGACAATCCGCGCGAGATGGCGGCGAAAGGCTAACACCTGAAGGAGTAAGTGCACGATGAGTGAAATTACGGCTTCTGCGAAGGCTCAGGAATCGGCTAAATCCGGAACGAAAAACAAGCGGGCCGCGAAAAAGGACATTAGCGATCCGTCTTTCAATATGGACGAGATTCGCGAGCTTGCCGATCTCGTCGATGAGTACCGTTTAACGGATTTCGAGTTTGAGAACGAGAACATCCGCGTTCGCTTGAGCAAGATGTCTGGCTCGGCGTCCGCCCAGCACCCAACGCCCCAGCAAATTCCTGCAGATTCGAGCACTATTGCAGCGACCCAAAAAGCTGCGGAATCTGCACCGGCAACGGCTGCTGCCGCCCCGGAAGAGGATCTTTACAAGATCACCTCACCCATCGTCGGAACCTTCTATCGTTCGCCCGACCCAAACAAAGAGCCCTATATCAAAGAGGGAAGCAAAGTATCTCCTGAATCGGTCGTTTGCATAGTTGAGGCTATGAAGTTGATGAACGAGATCCAGGCAGAAACATCCGGTGAGGTCGTGAAGATCTATGTCGAGAACGGGCAGCCGGTCGAGTACGGCCAGGCGCTGTTCGGTGTACGAAAGTGATATTTGCCGCCGAGACGCGGAGACGCAGAGTAAGGATTTGTTATTCTTTCAGGTTTTAGATGACCTGAATCCTCTGCGACTCGACGTCTCGGCGGTTTGAATTTGAATGCAGACTCGTGAAATACGAAAAATTCTGATCGCCAATCGGGGCGAGATCGCGTGCCGGATAATCTGGACGTGCAAGGAGATGGGCATAAAGACCGTCGCTGTGCACTCGGAGGCCGATCGCGAGGCGCTACACGTTCGATACGCCGATGAGGCGCTCTGTATCGGCCCTCCGCCATCGGCGCAGAGTTACCTGAACATCCCGTCGATCATCAGCGCGGCTGAAGTGACCAATGTCGACGCGATCCATCCCGGCTATGGCTTTTTGGCTGAGTCGGCGACGTTTGCGAAGATCTGTGAAGACTGCAACATCAAGTTCATAGGCCCGAGCGCGGCCGTTATCGCGATGATGGGGGACAAGGTCGAAGCCCGCCGAACCATGCAGGCGGCCGGCGTGCCGATCCTCCCGGGGAGCCCCGAACCGATAGAGTCGGCCGACGAAGCGAAGAAGATCGCAAAAGAGATCGGCTTTCCCGTGATCATTAAAGCTGCCGCCGGTGGTGGCGGTCGCGGAATGCGCATTGTTCGTTCGGAAGATGAACTTGCGTCAAATCTTGAAACGGCTCAGGCGGAAGCCCTCGCGGCGTTCAAGAACGGAGCCGTTTATATCGAACGGTACCTCGATCGTCCGCGCCATAT
>JBBKXD010000214.1:0-6642 GCA_037969295.1 Pyrinomonadaceae bacterium
TTAGACTCCGGATTGCCGATACAGCGTCAACAGCCAACCGCATCCTCGTGGGGCGAGAACGGTTATTACAAGGTCTGGCTGAACGAACAAAACTCGTGGATGTATCCGTACCAGCACGATGCCGAGCGCAGGATGACGAACCTGGTTAACAGGTTTTCAGAGTCGGGCAATCTGCTCGAAACAGAGGATCGCCTGCTCAAACAGCTCGGACGCGAGCTTCTCCTCGCCGAGTCGTCAGACTGGGCGTTTCAGATCTATCAGGGCACGACTGTCGAATATTCTTCGCGCCGGTTCCAGTCGCACATCCATCGCTTTGACCTGCTCGCAAAAATGCTTGAGACAGGGGATGTCGATCACGAGCTGCTTTCCGAGATCGAACGCCGCGACAATATTTTTCGGGAGATCGATTATTCGGTTTATGGTTCGTAGTTCGTGGATCGTGGATCCACCATCCCTTTTGCCCTTTCATCCGAAACACGCGATAATACCGCCTTACTTTTATGAAGTTCTTTTCGGATCTTAGGCTCCTGCTTTTGAGCATTTGGCTCGGTTCCGCGGTGTTTTTTATCGGCGTTGCCCAGACCGCGTTTGCCGTCTTGCCCGAGCGAGAATTGGCGGGAGCGGTCGTAAATCGAACCCTTTCGATCTTGAATATCGGCGGGATCGCGATCGCGGTAATTTTGATTCTCACATCTTTTGTCGCGGTGAAGAATGTTAATCGCTTTTCGGTTTGGATCGAACGGTTTCTACTGCTTCTTGTGGCCGCGGCATGTGCGACGGGACAATTCGTCATCGGTCTGTGGCTGTCGATGCTTCGAAGCCAAATGGGCCGCCCGATCGATGAGGTCCCGGCTGACGACCCTCTCAGAATTCAATTCAACAATCTTCACGAGTGGTCGGTGTGGGTACTGATCGGCGCAATGGTCGTGGCACTCGTCGCTTTCTTCATTATTTCAAATCGAAAATTCGGTGCGGCGTCGAAAACTAGTACTAACGATCCTTACGATTTCTCGAAGGAATTTAAGATCTGACCTATGGCTATAATTGAAACGACCGGGGAGTTCTCTCATCGGTTTTCGAAATGGAACGAGAACGAAGAATTGAAAGGCTATCCTTTTGTCAGAAATATTCACGCTCCGTTTACGCCGGTTCGCCGTGCGTTGCCGATGCTCAATCTCGCCCTGATCTCCTCGGCTGGAGCATATATTGACGGCACCGCTCCGTTCGATCTGGGCTCGAGGGACGGTGATATTAACTTTCGCGAGATACCGGTCGAAGTCGATGCGGCAGATCTTCGTTATGCCGCGAAGGGCTACGACACTCGGGCCGTGATCGAAGATCGCAACGTACAGATCCCGATCGATCGTCTCACCGAATATCAGGCCAACGCCGTCATCGGACAACTGAACAATGTCTGGTGGAGCCTGAGCAGCTGGATCCCGAATGCGCGGCTTGTCGCGGATGAGATGGCACCGAAGATCGCCGAGCGGCTTCATCGTTACGAGATTCAGACCGCGCTGCTGATCCCGGCGAGCCGTCTTTGTCATCAAACACTTGGCCTGATCGCACGTGGCATTGAACAAACCGGAATCTCCACAATGATGTTGTCGGTGGATCCTGGTATGACAGACCGCGTTCGTCCTCCGCGTACGGGATATTACAATGGCGAGTTCGGAACCGTCGCCGGCAAACCCGGCTGGCGCGAATATCAGCTTCGTATTCTGGATGAAGCTCTGCGCTGGACCGAAACGTTCGATCAGCCCGGCGCTCGAAAGCTGGCCGTTGACCTTGAAACGCAAGTCGAGGCCGCGAGAGGGGAGCGGTAAGTTTCTCGTTCCTAGTTTCTAGTTTCGAGTTCTTGGGTCAATTGCAGCAGCAAGCCGTCAACGATCATCAACCAGAAACGTGAAACTAGAAACGAGTAACTAGAAACTCACATTCCCTGCCCGCTGCAACTGATCTACGAACTAGAAACCAGAAACGAGGAACTAGAAACTTAGATTCCCTGCTGCCAACCTTTCACACCATCGACCGGCCAGACGAGCATCAAGATATTCAGCAGTAAACTGTCGCGGATCCAAAAGAGCAGGATCACTTCCATCAACACAAACACCGCCAGCGACCACCACAGCCTGATCTTATACGCGATCAGAAATCCCAAACCGCAGGCGACGATGTCAGCGAGCGAATTCAGGATCGAGTCGCCGTAATAGTCGAGCGAGATAGTAGCTTCACGATAACGGTTGATGATGTAGTTCGTGTTCTCGACGACTTCCCAAGAGCTTTCAATAAAGATCGCGATCACGAACCGCCATGCAAGCGGAACTTTTCGAAAGACAAGGCCGATCAGCCAGAATTCCAGAATCCCGTGAAGAAGGTGCGTGAAGGAATATGGATCGATTAGATGTTGGGAATTGTGTCGCGAGTTGACCACCCATGACCATGGCCACAGATCACCCGCTTCGCACCACCAGACGCGTCCCAGCAGGTTGAGGGCGACGATCGCGGTGATAACGATAATCGCGACTGAGGCAATTTGGAGGCGGTATTTGGTGAGCACGTCTTGTCAGAACCGGGAGCGGTAGCGACCGGGTCGCCCTTCAATTATCTGGGTTCAACTAGCTTACGGGTCACCCGGTCGCTACCGCACCCGGTTCTGACTCGCACGGCTCGCGGCGATTTATTCAGTCGACACGACTTCTTCGCCATGCAGCGCCGCGTGCAGTGTGTGCCAACTGAGCGACGCGCATTTTACACGCGCCGGGAACTCGAGAACTCCGGCGAAGATCTTCAGCTTCCCGAGATGATTTTCTTCCGATTCGACGTCGAGCCCGCCGGTCACCATGCTGTGAAATTCATTAAAGAGCATTTCAGCCTCTTCTTTCGATTTCCCTTTGACGACCTGCGTCATCATCGACGCCGACGCTTTCGAGATCGCGCACCCCGATCCTTTGAACGCGACATCCTTCACCGTATCGCCTTCGAGTCCGACATACACGCGCAGAGCGTCGCCGCACAACGGATTGTTTCCGTCCGCAGTCCCATCTGCATCCTCGATCTCACGAAAGTTTCGCGGGTTCTTGTTGTGATCCAGAATTGTTTCCTGGTAAAGCTCGTTAAGGTCTGACATCTGAGATTTCAAATTTGAGATTTGAGATTTGAGATTGACTAAGCAAATACCTCAATTACTTTCTGCACCGAATCCGCGAGCTTATCCACCTCTTCCCTCGTGTTATAAAACGCGAACGAGGCGCGGGCGGTCGCCGGAACTTCGAAGAATTTCATAACGGGTTGTGCGCAGTGATGCCCGGCGCGAACGGCGATGCCGTCCTGATCGAGAATAGTTCCGATGTCGTGCGGGTGAATTCCCTCGATCGTGAATGACAGCACGCTCGCTTTTTCAGCCGCCGTGCCGACGATCGTCACGCCGGGAATGTCGGAAAGGCGCCCAGTCGCGTATTCGAGCAAATCGTGCTCATATTTCGCACCGGCTTCAAAATCGATCGCATTCAGATAATCGATCGCCGCACCGAGGCCGATCCCCGCGGCGATGGCGGGCGTTCCCGCCTCAAACTTTTCCGGTATCGGGGCAAAGGTCGTCTTTTCAAAACTCACCGTTCGGATCATCCCGCCTCCGGTTTGATACGGCGGCATTTGATCCAGCCACTCGCGCTTTCCGTACACGATGCCGCTGCCTGTCGGGGCGAACATCTTGTGTCCGGAAAAGACGAAGAAATCAGCATCGAGATCCTGCACATCGACCGGAAAATGCGGAACGCTCTGGGCGGCGTCGACGCAGACCGGCACGCCGAACTTATGCGCCGTCGCAACCATTTCCTTGATCGGGTTCACCGAGCCCAAGCTGTTCGAGACATGCGCGACCGCTACCATCTTCGTCCGCTCGTTGAGCATGTTTTCGTATTCGTCGATAACAAGCTGGCCGTGCTGGTCGATCGGGATCATGCGAATTTTCGCCCCGCGTTCTTCGGCGACCATCTGCCACGGGATGATATTCGAATGATGCTCCATCTGGCTCACCATGATCTCATCACCCTCGCCGATGAACTTTCGTCCGTAAGAATGGGCGATCAGATTAATCCCCTCGGTACAGCCGCGGACGAAGATACATTCCTTCACATCGGGAGCATTGATGAACCGTTTCACTTTTTCGCGCGCGGCTTCGTACGCCGTCGTCGCGTGTTGCGAAAGGTAGTGCACGCCGCGATGAATGTTCGAATGCTCTTCGGCGAGATACTTCGACGTTCGGTCGATCACGCTCTGCGGGACCTGAGACGACGCGGCGTTGTCCAGATACACGAGCGGCTTTCCGTTGACGTCTCTCGACAGTACCGGAAAATCCTTCCTTATCTTTTCAACGTCCCAACCGCTCATTGTTTTCGTAGCCGTCACGCGTTGTTACCTCTTGGCACGGGCCGTTGTTTTAGCAGGCTGTGCACCTCTGGATCGTGCCGCCGATTTTGCCGCCGAGACTGCAGCAGAGCGTGCTGTTCCCCTTACCGGAGCTGCCGGCGGTTCCGGCTCAGTAACGACGGGATTCGCTTTAGCCTTGCGTGCCTGCCGCGCAATATACTCCTTTAACGCCGTTTCGATCGTCGCCGCACGGCGATGTTTTTCGCCCGCGATCTCATCAATTGCTTTGATCAACGATTCTTCGATAATCAATGGAATTCTCACTCTCATAATTTTTTAGACTGACAAACTAACATTCAGACGGTTAAGTACTGATTCATCAAGGTCCGATTTAATACTCTCGATCCCGATCTTGTTGATGATCTCCTCGGCAAAGCCGTACGTCAGGAGATTACGCGCCAGATTCTCGGGCAGTCCGCGCGTCAATAAATAAAACAACTCTTCTTCTTCGAGCTGCCCGACGGTCGCCCCGTGCGAGCACTTCACATCGTCGTTAAATATCTCGAGCTGCGGCTTAGTATCGACACGGGCTTCGTTCGACAGCAAAAGGTTTTTATTCGATTGCTTCGCGTCCGTACCGTGCGCATTCTCACGCACAAGCACTTTGCCATTGAACACGGCCCGTGACTTGTCGTTGAGTACACCTTTGTAGTTCTGGTGCGAGGTGCAGTTCGGGACCGTGTGGTCGATGATCGAATGCGTATCCGAATGCTGCGAACCGTTCAGCATGTACAGCCCGTCGACAAATGCTTCACCGCCCTCCGCGATAAATTTCAGCTCAATGTCATGCCGCGATAATGCGGCTCCCAGATTTATGTTCGTCGCATTGTAAACGGCGCCGCGGCCAACTGAAACTTCGGTCACGCCGTAATGAAACGCCTCGAGCGAATCCTTCTGGACGCGATAATGCGTCAGCTGCGCATTATCTTCTACCATGATCTGTATCGCCGTGTTCGTAAAACTCTTTGACGGACTTGAGTACTTTTCGACGATCGTCGCTTTGCTGCCCGCTTCGGCAATTATCAAAAGATGAGGAAAATGTGCCGATCCTTCATCCGCCGCAAAATCGAACGAGATCGGCTCGTCGACAACCGTGTCCTTCGCAATTCGAAGCGTCGCGAAGTCGCCAAATGCCACGTTGAGCGCCGTGAAACCGTTTCTTCCGCCGTCAAAAATATCGAGTAGTTCGAGATCAATGTCCGCCGCGCTTTTCTTCGGCGGGTCAGCCACCTTCCAATCGGCCCCCGCAAAAGGCGCGACGTTCGTATATTTCCAGTCCTCGGTCTTCACCGCCGGAAATCCCATCCGCGTGAATACGTCGAACGCATCGGCACGCAACCGACGGAGCGCCTCGGGCTCATCCAACGAAGCCGCGAAGCGCTTGAACGCGTCGGCATAAATTGTTTCCATCACTGCTGCCATGTTTTTAATGGTGAACGGTGAATGAAGATTGTCGTCAGTGCACGATTTAGTGTTCACGATTCACTATTTCGTCGCTGCTTTCACCCAGTCGTATCCCTTTTCTTCGAGCTCGAACGCGAGCTCCTTTCCGCCTTCCTTAACGATCTTCCCGCCTGCCAGAACATGCACCATATCGGGAATGATGAAGTTCAAGAGCCGTTGATAGTGTGTGACGAGGATGATCGCGTTGTCTTTGCTGCGTAACTTGTTCACGCCTTCGGCGACGATCCGCAGCGCGTCGATATCGAGGCCCGAGTCTGTTTCGTCGAGGATCGCGAGCTTCGGTCCGAGCACCGCCATCTGCAGGATCTCGTTCCGCTTTTTCTCGCCGCCCGAAAATCCTTCGTTCACCGACCGTTTGAAAAACTCGGGATTCATATCGACGATCTTCGCTTTTTCTTTCAGGTAGTCGTTGAATTCCAGAGGGTCCAGTTCCTCCTGGCCGAGATGCAGCATCTTCTGGTTGTACGCCAGTCGCAGGAATTGCGAGTTCGAAACACCAGGCACTTCGACCGGATACTGGAACGCCATAAAGACGCCTTCTCTCGCACGCTCGTCCGGTTCGAGCTCAAGAAGATTCTTGCCCTCGTATAAGACCTCGCCCGAGATCACCTCGTATGACGGATGTCCGGCGAGCACTTTCGATAGCGTCGATTTACCCGAGCCGTTCGGCCCCATGATCGCATGGACCTCACCCGTTTTGACCTGAAGGTTCAGGCCCGTGAGAATTTCTTTGCCGTCTATTCCGGC
>JBBKXD010000215.1:0-9274 GCA_037969295.1 Pyrinomonadaceae bacterium
TGCCCCGGTTAGCGCCGGGGCGTTTTTGTAAGACAGCATTGAGGATCTTAGGTCGACTTATGGCAATAAATATTTTATCCCTGTCGCGCCGGCACGTATTGGGCGATCTTTATGAAAGGTGCGAGGCGATCACGGCTGCGATCCCGGTATATCTCGCAACTGAAGAACCGACCCTGCTCGGCCACGTCGATGAATCGCTAGGACATTATGCCGACGCATTCTCCTTTCACCTCGACACTGACTCCTGCAAAAAACTCTCCGCCGGGCAGTACACATACACCCTCGGCTACGATCATGCAGATCCGAAAGCGAAGGGCTCCCGCCGAAGAATCAGGCTCACCTCAATAACACTGAAAGGACGCGAGGGTTACGCGAAACCTATTGGTAAACAACGCTCCGCTGAAGCGGCGCAAGCCCCCGAAACGGTCAAGACTTAGACGGCCACTCTTCCCGAGATTCCATTCTCGAGCCAATATGATCGTTGCGAACCGAGGCCAGCGTAGTCGCGCCTGCGGAGTTTCGCGTCAAAGGATTTTTCAGTATTATTGAATGCGAATCACGGTTAAAGAATAACCGCACGTTGGAGAAATAATGAGAATCAGATCTTTTGTAATTCTCGGACTGGCTGGTACCTTTATGTTCGGGGCGTGCTCCTCGTCTACAGATGAGAAAAAAGCGTTGTCAAACTCCACCAGCCAGGGGGATGTATCGAACTCAGCGGTGCCGATCAATCCGGAAAGCTCGAATACAGCTACCGTTTCAAACGGCATGATCGTTACGCCGCAGGGCGCCGATGCTAACAATACTTCCGCCGCTTCGTCCGACCCGTTGCTACCGCCCAGTATGAATCGGCGTTTCGGTGAAAAGGTGACCAAGATGGGCGGCACTGCTGGAAGTATGGATGAATCTGCTCTGGCAATCAGGAATGCCCGTCCGGCACCTGACAATTCGACGTTTACCTCCTACCTTACGGACGTCGGTCACGAGATACGGACTTTCAAGAATCATCCACAACTACTCAAAGTTGAAAAGCGGACCGAGAGCAGCGGCACTCAAACCTTGAAAATATTCTTGCGCAACGGAAAGGTCGTTGACCTACCGGGTGAGAAAATCCCGGTACTCTCGACTGCCTCCGCGGCAACGATCGCCGACGTAGCTGGAATCCCTCCGCCCCCGAGGAGACAACCTGCGCCGGGTACGTCGGAGACCAAGAAGCCGGCTAATTAATATGGATAAGCTGAGAGTTATATGCCCGTGCTGCGAAGCCGCACTCACGATCGACCGACAAACTGGTGCGTTGCTGGCACATGAGGAAAAGAAAAAAGCCCATGGGTCATTCGAAGACCTGGCGGTCGAGCTCTCAAAGCAAAAAGAACTCCGTGAGCAGTTATTCGCACAGGAAATGTCTTCGATGAAGGACCGCGAACGATTGCTGGAAGAGAAATTTCAAGAAGCGCTTAAACGCGCCGACTCAGACAGCGACAAAGACAAACCGTTTCGAAATCCGCTCGATCTCGACTAGTGACAGCAACCGTAGCAATGAAATCGGAAAACCGCGTGATAGTCGCACTCGACGTCGAAACAGCGGATGAGGCGCGAAGCATCGTTAATGAGCTGCGCTCCGACGCTGTTGCGTTCAAGATCGGATTGCAACTATTTACCGCCGCGGGCCCCGGGTTCGTTCGCGAAATTGCGGGTGACCATCGGGTCTTTCTCGATCTCAAATTTCACGACATTCCTAATACGGTTGCGAAGGCCAGCGTGGAAGCTGCTCGCCTGGGTGTCTGGATGTTCAACGTTCATACATTTGGCGGAGCGGAGATGATGAGCAAGACCGTTCACGAAGTTCAAGATGTCTGCGAACGCGAAAATCTCCCGCGACCTCTGATCATCGGCGTGACCGTTCTGACGAGTTCGGATACAAACACGCTTCGCGAAATTGGCATCGAAAGAACGGCGGAAGCTCAGGTTTTGCATCTCGCGCGGCTTGCTGCAGAATGTGGGCTGGACGGCGTTGTCTCGTCGCCGCTGGAAGTATCTGCGATCAGGAGCACCGTCAAGAAGCCTGGCTTTCTACTCATAACGCCCGGTGTCCGGCCTAATTTTGCAACGGATGACGATCAGAAACGTGTAATGACACCACGGCGGGCTATTTCCGTGGGCTCTGACTACCTTGTAATTGGCCGTCCGATCTTGCAAGCGAGTGATCGCATCGGAGCTTTGAGGAGAATTCGCGAAGAGATAAATACGTCTGCTAAATGACTAGAACGAAATCCCCATCCTCACAACAGAATAACTCGTTTCGGCCGGAGCTCATCGCATTGGTTGTCCTCGCGCTCGTTGCGCCATTGACGGCGATCTTCGCTCAGACGGGAGCCGAACCCAATGGATTCCGTATAGGCGAACGTTTGACCTACAACGTCTCGATCGGACGTTTTTCGAATGCGGCTTACAGCGAACTCTATTGTGTTTCGCGTGGACGGCTTGGTGATAAGGACGCGATCGAAGTGCGAGCTAAGTTCAAGACGCTCGATCTTGCAAGCGCGGCGTTTTATCTAATCGACGAGAGCCGCACCACTTTTGTTTCACCCTCGACCGGTCTTCCTCTTTATACGTCGGTGAACCAAAATGCATTCGGGCTCCCTAAGGAAACAGTGCAGAACTTTCTTTCCACTCCGACCCCGCACGCCGATCTCTTATCGATGATCTACAGGCTTCGTCAATCTGGCGGTACCGGTTCGCTAACGATGCAGGACGGCGATAAAGTTTATTCTGTGACGTTTCAATCGGGAGCGGCGGAAAAACAGAGGACCGATGCGGGAGAATTCGAGACGACAATTGTTTCCATTCAGAGCGAATATTTTAATGAACACGGAATGACGGATGTTCGAGTGAATGTCAGTAACGACGACGCGAGGCTGCCTGTGGTGATTCGATTCCACACGAGCAGGGGCGACGTTCGAGCCGGACTGGCGAGTGTTCAGACGATAGAACCTGAAACTGTTTCAGACGCGACCCCGGAGCCTGTGCGACCTCCGCTTCCAGAACGTACGCCGAGGCCTGTCGTGACGCCGACTCCTTATATCGATAACCAACCCCTCGCGTCGTACCTCGCCTTCGAACTCGGCGAGCGACTCGAATATAGGATTGTTTCGGGCGGCCGGCAGGTAGCGACGATGCGACTCGCGGTGAAGGAACGCAAACAGTTCAATGGGGTTGACCGGCTTTTACTTGAAGCCACTTTTTCGGATTTGCAGGCAGGAGCACCTTTTGCCGTGGGTGATTTTGTGCGAGCTTACGTCAATCCGGACACCCTGGCACCTAGCCAAGTCGAGATGAAATTCTCGGGTTCTCTTCGCCCCTTTAGCACTGGACTCAGGTTCGAGGAGCAAGGTAGCTCAATCGTTGTCGGCGCAAACCGCGTCGATGCCCCGGTCGGTACGCATAGCCTATTGTCTCTCTTATATGCGGCGAGATCTTTTAATCTGAAGCCCAGCCGCGATTTAGATAATCCAATCAATGACACGCGGGTCGCCGTTTTTTGGGAATCGCAGCCCTACATCTTTACACTTCGCCCGTCGCGGGCCGAGGTGATCATGCTAGACGGCAAACCGGTCGGGGCTCAGCTCATAACAGTCAGCACGAAAAATTCCATCCTTGATCAACTAAATATTAAGGTCTGGCTCGGGAACGATGATTCGCGGTTCCCGCTGCGCTTTATTATCGGAGCGTTTCAGGCCGATCTGGTGGTCGCATCTAAAGTTATACCCAACTAACGTGTCTTTTTCGCTACACCCGAACCATAAAGAAGTACCTAATTGAAATTGAAATTGGTTTTCAATTAGGCTACACTTCCGTTTGCGAGGTGCCCATTCAATGAAAAAAATATTTTTGCTGACGATCTTGATGTTGGCGTCGATATTCTCAGTCTTCGCCCAGTCGGATGCCGATAGCGAAGCGATCAAGCGTACGGCTTTGAATTACGCGGAAGGCTGGTACGAAGGCAATGCCGACAAGATGGAAAACTCTCTGCATCCCCACTTGGCGAAGCGGATCGTGCGAACGAACGACAAAGGCCAGAGTAATCTTGGCCAAATGACTGCACTCGAGCTGGTGCAAGGTACACGTGCCGGCTCCGGCAAAAAGACTCCGGCGGCCGAACAGCAAAAGACCGTAACGATCCTCGACGTCCTCGGCGGTGCGGCCACGGTAAAGCTGGAAATGCGCGACTGGGTCGATTACATGCATCTCGGAAAATTCAACGGCAAGTGGGTCATCATAAACGTCCTCTGGGAACTGAAGCCAAAGAAGGATGAGAAGAAAAATTAGTATGACGTTAGCTGATCTGCCAAAAGGAGAATCGCGGACGGTCCTGTCAGTTCTCGGCGAAAATGTTGTGACGCGTCGATTGATGGAGATGGGCCTAGTGCCGGGCGTGGCGGTCCGAATGATCAAGTCGGCCCCCTTCGGCGATCCTCTTGAGATCAACGTCCGCGGATACAGCCTGGCTCTTCGGCGGAACGAGGCCGAATCCGTCGTCCTCGAAAAGGTCGCGCCCAATGAATGAGCCAGAACGGAACCACATCTCATCTCACGATCGCACTTGCGGGTAATCCAAACGCCGGCAAGACGACCCTGTTCAACTCACTCACCGGATTAAATCAAAAGGTTGCAAACTATCCCGGTGTAACGGTTGAGCGCAAAGAGGGCGTATGGAGTCTGGGGGAGAGTTCGGCCACGCTGATCGATCTACCCGGCTTGTACAGTCTCGACGCAACCTCGCTCGATGAGCAGATCGCGCGAGATGTTATCACCGGAAAGATCGAGAATATCCCGAAACCGGACGTGATAGTTTCGGTAGTCGATGCGACGAACCTTGAGCGCAACCTTTATCTCGCAACGCAGCTTTTCGAGTACGGAACTCCGGTGGTGATCGCGCTGACGATGATCGACGTCTTCGAAAAGCGGAAGCACGAGATCGATATCGGCAAGCTCTCAGCGAATTTGGGTGTGCCGGTGGTTGCCGTCAACGCCAAAGCGGAACGGGGAAGAATCGAGCTCGCGGAAACGGTCCTCGAAACGGTCGGGACCTCGGTGAAAATACCTTACCAGCTGAACGGCGGAGGGCCGGATCGAGACAACGGGAAGATTTTCGCCCGATACAATTTTATTTCAAGCGCCGTGCAGGAATCGGTCCGCCATAACGACACGCGCGAACATCGTATCTCGGAAAAGATCGATAGCGTCCTGACGCATAAAGTTTTTGGTCTTGCGATCCTGATACTGATCCTTCTAACAGTTTTTCAGGCGATCTTTTCATGGGCGACCCTCCCGATGGACCTGCTCGAGCAGGGTTTCGGCGCTCTCGGCGGCGGAGTTCGAAACTTTTTACCCGAGGGCATTCTCGCCGATCTGATCGTCGATGGAATTATCGCTGGCGTCGGCGGGGTGCTCGTCTTTCTTCCCCAGATCCTCCTGCTGTTTTTATTTATTTCCGTCCTCGAAGATACCGGTTATCTCGCCAGAGCGGCGTTTCTTCTCGACAAACTAATGAGCCGGGTTGGTTTGCACGGCAAGGCGTTTCTGCCGCTTATGAGCAGCTTTGCGTGTGCGATCCCGGGGATAATGGCGACGCGAACGATCGAGAATCGACGCGATCGTTTCGCGACGATCTTGATCGCACCGTTCATGAGTTGTTCGGCCCGCCTGCCGGTCTACACATTGATGATCGGTGCGTTCTTTGCCGGCCAGACGGTTTTCGGCTTCATCTCACTCGGTGCGATCTTGATGCTCGCGATGTACGCACTCGGCATCACGGTCGCGCTGATAGTCGCGTTCATACTGAAACGGACTATTCTTAAGGCCCCTCCGCCTCCGTTTATCATGGAGCTTCCCCCTTATCGAATGCCGAGCCTGCGAACGGTATTCCAAAATATGCTGACACGGGCATGGCTCTTCGTGAAACGCGCGGGAACGGTGATACTCGCGATTTCGATCATCCTTTGGGCGCTGATGTATTTTCCGAGAAGTAGTCCGCAGGCAGTAGTAAGTAGTCAGCCAGAAGCTGTCCTAAACAACGATCAACGATCCACGATCGACGAACCTCTCCCCGAAGGCGAACAGCTACGCAAAAGTTTCGCCGGGCGACTTGGCCACCTGATAGAGCCAGTTATTCGTCCGCTAGGGTTCGACTGGAAGATCGGCGTCGCGCTTATCGCCAGTTTCGCGGCACGCGAAGTTCTGGTTTCGACTTTGAGCATCATCTATAATGTCGGCAAGGACGAGAACGAAGAGTCTGAGACATTGATATCCGCAATTCGAAACGCGAAAGACGACAACGGCCGGATCGTCTGGACGCCGCTTACGGCGTTGACCCTAATGGTCTTTTTCGTGCTTGCGATACAGTGCATGTCGACGGTCGCCATCGTCAGACGCGAAACGAACTCCTGGACCTGGACGCTGTTCATGGTTGGCTATATGACGGCTCTTGCATATTTTGCGTCCTTCGTGACTTATCAGGGCGGAAAGATGTTGGGATTTGAGTGAGCAGTCGACGGTAGACGGTAGGCAGTAGGCAGTAAGCAGAAGGCAGTAAGCAGAAGGCAGTAAGCAGAAGGCAGTAGGCGGTAGACAGAAGCACTTGACCACTGACGATTGACCACTGACCACCGATTGAGATGTTAGAACTTCAGAATATTATCGCATTGTTGATTCTGGTCGCCGCCGTGTTCTACGCCGGAACCATGTTGTGGAAAAAGACACGTTCTTTCTCTGCGAAAACGGGGTGTGGGGACGACTGCGGATGCTCGTCAAAATCGAAAACCCCTAAGATCGTCCATTGAGCAACGAAAATAGATTCCTGACCGAAGGCGTGCGTGCGATGTTCTTGTCGACGCTCGCCTTTTCGCTGGCCAATGTTTTCGTAAAGCAGGTATCGCACATACCGGCGATGGAGGTCGTGTTTTTTCGCACGACGATAGCGAGCACTTTCTGCATCATCGGGCTCTATCGGGCAAAGGCTGACTGGCGAGGCTCAAATCGTACGTTGCTTTTGCTTCGTGGCATATTCGGAACCACCGCATTATTTCTTTTCTTCACCACTCTGCAGAACATTCCGCTCGCGTCGGCAATGACGATCCAGTACCTCTCGCCGATCTTCACGAGCATCATCGCGATCTTTGTACTTAGTGAGAAGGTCCGATCGATGCAGTGGGTTTTTTACGCGATCGCCTTCGGCGGCGTCCTGCTCATTGAGCAGATCGACACGCGCGTCTCGCTTTTCTATCTGACGATCGGAATCATTTCCGCATTCTGCTCGGGCGTAGCGTACAATCTCGTCCGCAGTCTGCGTGGGAAAGAACATCCCCTGACCGTCGTTCTCCACTTTCAGCTGGTTGGCGTGATCGTCGGAACGATCAGCTTGTTCTTCGAATGGCGGACGCCGACCGGGTGGGACTGGCTGTATCTATTTCTCGTCGGCGTTTTCTCGCAAATGGGCCAGATATTTCTGACGAGCGCCTTGCAGAAAGAAAAGGTCGCCGGCGTGGCGATCATCAACTACAGCGGCTTGATCTATGCGCTGCTGCTCGGCTCGCTGGTTTTCGGCGAGGCACAAACGGCGGAGTCACTCGCGGGAATGCTGCTCGTGGTTTTCGGCGTTCTGCTGAGTGTAGTTTATAGTAATCGCAAGCAAGATCTGGAGAAGATCGAATCCACAGCCGCATGAACGACAAGATCGCCGCATTTGTTCTCTCGATCAGCGACACACGGTCGCTGGAGGATGATGTTTCAGGTGAAGCGTTGGCCGAACTGTTAGGGTCTTACGGAGCTGAAGTCGTGGGCAGGGAAGTTGTATCGGACGACCTTGATGATATTCGAAACACTTTGCACGTTCTGACCGAGCGTGAGGACGTGAATCTGATATTGACGACCGGTGGTACCGGATTTTCTCCACGCGATAACACACCCGAAGCGACGCGCTCTGTCATTGATCGCGAAGCTCCCGGGGTGGCCGAAGCGATGCGTCGCGAAACTTCGTCCAAGACACCGATGGCGATGCTTTCGCGCGGCATCGCGGGAATCCGAAACGGCACACTGATAATTAATCTCCCCGGGTCACCGAAAGGGGTAACCGAGTGTTTTGAAGTTATCCGTCCCGTTCTCCAGCACGCGATCGAACTGATCGCAGGGAAAACCGGACACGGAAAAAGTGAAACAGTGAAAAGGTGAAAAGGTGAAAAGGTGAAAACGTGAGAAAGTGAGAAAGTGAGAAAGATCTCCTTTTTCACCTTTTCACTTTTTTACATTTTCACTTTCTTTATCTCCGCAGCGCGGTCTGCATGAATCCGCTCACGTCGTCTTTCAACTTCTTCAGCGAGTTCTTCTCGATGTACATCATGTGGCCGGCTTCGTAATAACCGAACGAGAAGTTCTGCCGCAATTGCGGATCGAGGTTCATCGCCGAGACGGTGTATTCCGCCGCGAAGTACGGCGTCGCCATATCGTAATAGCCGCTCGCGACGAACACTTTCATATACGGATTCTTTCTCATGGCTGATGACAGTGCCTGCGACGTGTCGGCGTAGGCATTGTTCGTGTTCCAGTTCCAAGGAGTCGTGATGCCGCCACCGAGAATGTAGTATTCGACATCTGATTTGTAATTCAGCTCACGGCGAACATAGTCATTGAAAGCCGACGTGTAAGGAGTGCGGATCGCGGACATGCTTGGGTCGAACTCTACACTGTCGCCGGCCGAATCTTTGTCAAAGCCGAGAAAGCGGCTGTCGAGCCGGCCCGTCGTTCGACGCTGATCTCGTAAAAGTTCCTTGTTGAATTCGCCCAGATCGACACGGAAATTATTTTGTTCGATAAACGTGCGGCTCAAACCCGTGAGCGAAGCGAACCTGTCGAGCAGCGTTTGTTTCTCCGTCGTGGACAAACGATCGATGCGTAGCAGGGCCGGGCCGAACTGATTTGCCGCGAATTCTTCTGACTCTCTAAGCACGTCACGCAAAGGCTTGCGCTGCATCTCAGCCGGAAGGCGTTTGTGGTACCAAGCAGTCGCCGTGTAAGACGGGAAGATCAAAACGAGGGGAAGATCGTTATTCTCGGCGAAGCGGATCGACTGAAAGTTCATGACCGTCGAGACCAATATGATCCCGTTAAGCCCGATACCGCGTTCGAAGAGGTGATTCGACAACCCGGCGGCTCGCGTCGTGCCGTAACTTTCCCCAACTAGAAATAGAGGTGACGCCCAACGCTCGCTGCGCCCCAG
>JBBKXD010000216.1:0-3144 GCA_037969295.1 Pyrinomonadaceae bacterium
AAAGGACGTTGGATCCTGGGCGGACATTTTAATAACGAAAAGTGGGAATTGCCGGATCGTAAATCGATCGACGCAATAACCCCGGACAATCCGGTTTTCCTCTATCGCCGCGGAGCCGCGGACGCTTTTGCCAACAACCTCGCTTTTAGCCGTGCGAATCTGAAAGACAATGCGCCAGATGTGGATCGAAATGCGGAGGGCGAACTTACCGGGATCGTGCGCGGCAATGCTCTAAAACGGGCGGCGGCGGCCGTTCCGACAAATCACATAAGCAACTGGCCCGAGATCGCCGAGACTGCAACGAACTATGCGGCGTCGCTCGGCGTGACAAGTGTGCAGGATATGCATTCTGACGACAGCCGGGAGATCTACCGCGAACTGCAGCGGCAAGGGAAATTGAAGACTCGAGTGTATGACTGCGTCCCTTTGCGGGACTGGAACAAGTTAAAGACATCCCGATTGTCCACACGGCCCGGCGAAATGGTGACCGACGGATGTCTCAAGAGTTTTTCGGACGGCGATGAAGAGTCGAAAACGGAACTGGCCCGCGCAATTCTTGCAGCAGATAAAGCCGGCCTGCAGATAATGATCCACGCGATCGGCCGATCGGCCAACAAGATCGTCCTCGATGTTTTTGCCGAGACCGCAATCACGAACGGGGTGCGCGACCGACGGTTCCGGATCGAACACGCGCACAACGCCGCCGAATCTGACCTTTCACGCTTCAAGCAACTCGGCGTGATCGCTTCGATGCAGCCGTTTCTCTTCGAGGGAAGTAACGGCAGCCGATACGGTACGCTGCTTAAACAAAAAGCCCTCTTTGCGTTCGGCTCTGACGCGTCGATGGTCGATCTGAACCCCTTGCTTGGAATCCACGCGGCGATTACGTCTGACGAACCGATCTCCGTCTATGACGCCGTTCGAGCGTACACGGTCGGTTCGGCCTATGCCGAGTTCCAGGAAACACAGAAGGGAACTATCGAACCGGGCAAACTGGCGGATTTCGTGATTTTATCGGATGATATTTTTGCCATTGAGTTCGGCAGAATCGGTAGCACACGCGTGGTGATATCGGTGGTTGACGGACGCATAGTATTCGGAAGTTAAGGGAAGTATTGAAAACTAACTGGATGCATAACAGAGTATTGAGCGGTTTGGTTTTTACGGTGTTTCTCGCCGCTTTTGCGATAGGGCAACCGCCGGCAGATGCGACTTGGCACACCCTAACCAGCAGCAGCGGAGAGTTTTCCGTGAGCGTTCCCGCCGACTATATTGTCTACAGCGATAAACGCTCGAACCAGGTTACGGTCGCGGGTCGAGGTAATGGTGCCTTTTTTGATACGAGTTTCCGAAAGACCGGCGCAGGAAATGAATCGATCGAAGCGATGTTGAAGATCCCATCGCCAAAAGCACGGAAAGTTGACTTCAATATCGGCGATGCGCGCATTCACACATCCAGACTAGAGGGTGAAAAAGGACTTCGTTTTTCGGTATATGTCGCGACTCGAAAGGGCCATTATAAGGTGTCGACGACCTCGTTATCACCGGATAATCCAACGCTTGCCGCGATTTTGGCGTCGGTTCGACTGAATGATCAGGTGCTGCTGAAGGACACGAAAGCACAGGAGCCGAAAGTAGCCGCGACCATAAAAGTGAATTCACTTAAATCGAGCGATATCATCCACGCTGCAATGCGACGAAGGCAGACAGAGCAAGTCGCAGTAGTAGCTGGAGTGGACGAGGATCCACCGCACGACCGCGACAAGTTTTACTCCCGCGGTCTCATGGTGCTTCAGAAATTCCCGGCAAGGTACAATGAGGACGGGCGGAATAACAATGTCTCCGGTATTGTGCGGTTGAGAATACTGTTTAAGGCAAACGGAAATATTGGCAGAATAACGGTCTTGGCGGGGCTTCCGTTTGGATTAACCGAGCAAGCGATCATAGCGGCAAAACAGATAAAGTTTCTGCCGGCCGAAATTAACGGCATACCGGCCGATGCCGAGATAACGCTTGAATACACATTTGTCATCTATTGACTTAAGAATATCCCTAAATATGAAAAACACGATTTTTATTATCATGGCAGTATTTATGTCCGCCGTCGGCGTCATCGGACAAACCGAGATGAACAGCAAAGGTGAGTCGGTTAAGAAGAATGTCCAGAACGCGCCGCTGGAATGGAAGTCAGGCGACACGATCACCCGCGGAGCGGCCCTCGTGAAAGGGACAAAGAAAGTCTCGCTTGAAAAAGCTCTGGCCAAGCCGGCAAAGTACGCCGACAAGACTGTTGCCGTCGAGGGCGTCATCGTCCGATCGTGCAAGATGGAAGGCTGCTGGATGGAAATGGCCGCGAAAGAAGGCGGGAAGTCGATCCGCGTAACGTTCGGCGACCATGCGTTCTTCATTCCTCTCAATTCGGCCGGGATGAAAGTTAAGGCTCAAGGCGCTTTCAAAACAAAAGTCCTGTCTAAAGAAAAGGTCGATCACCTTATCGATGAAGACGGAGCCAAGTTCGAGAATCGAAACGCCGACGGATCAGTGACCGAAGTTTCATTCGACGCGACCGGCGTCGAGCTTACAAAGGCAGGATAGTTGGCTGCTCGATTAGGGTCTTTCGAGTTTAATTACGTAATTATTTAATTTTGTAATTACGTAATTAAGACTAAAGAAATTGTCAAAAAAACGCGCGAAAGGGGATTCCTTTTCGCGCGTTTTAAGGTATTTCGTTTGACGTTTCTTCTAGAATCTCAACTTTACCGACAACTGCAGCTGTCTCGGATCACCGATGCCTTGCCGCAGAAAGCCATCGAAGTTGAACAAGCTCGGTGCCGTTTGCGAATTCTGATTCCCAGCGCCCGAAAGCGAGTTAATAAAGTTGTCATTGTTAAAGGTATTGAACATCTCGATCTGCGGGATCAATTCAACCGTCTCGGTAATACTGATCGGGCGAGAGAGCCGCCAGTCGAATGAAAAATACTCGTTGTCTTTACGCAGCGTATTGCGGTTGTCTGCGGTTCGGACGGCCGGTGTCGCCGGCTGGGGCGTTCTGGCCTGAACACGCGGTGTAAATTCGAACTTCCATGGCAGCTCCATGTGGGCGAAGAAATTGAATTTGTGGCGGATGTCACGGTCGGCTAAAGA
>JBBKXD010000217.1:0-5607 GCA_037969295.1 Pyrinomonadaceae bacterium
TCGAGAACGTCACCGACTCGGCCGGATTCAGGATCGACTTGTCCTCGATAAAATCACCGAGATGTGAATCTTCCTCTTCGCCGATCGGAGTCTCGAGCGAGATCGGTTCCTGCGCGATCTTCAAAACCTTTCGCACCTTCGAGACAGGGATGTCCATCCGCTTCGCGATCTCTTCACTCGTCGGCTCGCGGCCGAGTTCCTGCACCAGCAGACGCGAAGTGCGGATAAGCTTGTTGATCGTCTCGATCATGTGCACGGGAATTCGGATCGTACGTGCCTGGTCGGCGATCGCACGCGTGATCGCCTGTCGGATCCACCACGTCGCGTAGGTCGAGAACTTGTATCCGCGACGCCATTCGAATTTGTCGACGGCCTTCATCAAGCCGATGTTGCCTTCCTGGATCAGATCGAGAAACTGCAAACCACGGTTGGTGTATTTCTTCGCGATTGAAACAACAAGCCGCAAGTTAGCTTCGACCAGTTCGCGTTTCGCCTGGTTGGTCTCATATTCGCCGACGCTAATATTCTGGTACGAGCGCTTGATGTCGACGGCGGGCAGATGAAATCCTTCCTCGATTTCCTTAAGAGCGCCCTTAGCCTCACGCAGCTTTGCCTGCAGCTCGCGTTTTTGCGGCTGGGCGGGTTTCTTGTCGAGCTTGTTCTGCAGCGGCTTGATCGTCTTTTCGATCTTTCGAATGTCCTCGACGACTTTTCGAATCGAGGCGATCAACACCTGCATCGAGTGCTCGGTGAGATTGAGGTTCTTGATCTCCTGCGCTATCTCCAGACGCAAACGAGCAGTCTGACGCTTAAGCTTAAGAACCTTTCTCGGTTTCTTTTTATTCTTTGCAAGCACCTGCTCTTTTCGAAACGCCGCCAGCGATTTCAGTGCCGCATTGTAGGTCTGATGGATGTTCCCGATACCTTCGAGCGTCCACCGCATGTACTCTTCGGCCTTGTCTTCTTCAAGCGAGATCTCGGCCTGCTCGGAAAAAGCCACGGTCTCGCGGATCGTCGCCCGGCCCTTGAGAAGGTCATCGCCGAGCTTGATAAGCCGCTCGACGGCGATCGGTGATCGCGAGATCGCTTTTCGCGTCTTCAACTGTCCGCGCTCGATTCGCTTTGCGATCGTCACTTCGCCTTCACGTGTCAAAAGCGGGACGATCCCCATTTCGCGGAGGTACAAGCGAACCGGATCGTTCGACTTGTCGAGAGCACCGGCCGAAAGATCAAGATCCAGATCTTCTTCCTCAGCTTCCTCTTCATCTTCGTCGAGCGCCAGGGTGGACGCCCGCTCGAGAAGCTGTGCGTCGTTCTCGGCAACCGAGATATTTGCACCCTCCAGACGGTCCAGAACGTCTTCCAGATCGTCCGCGGACATCATGTTTTCGGGTATTTCCCTGTGAAGCTCATCGAGGCTCAGAAATTTTTTACGCTTGCCCAGGGCCAGCAGGCGATCCATTAAGTCTTCTTTTTCGTCGTAATCGGCCATATTTAGTAAACGTGTTGGATTAAATAGCGGTGTAAGCCGTTGTTCGTAAAAATAGTTATTAAAACAAACCGGTCCGCAATCTCATACGAAACGGGGTATGTATCAAAAACGTAAATGATATCAGGTTTCGGTGATTTTATTAAGCAGGTGCTGCTTCATTTTCGACAGATCGAGGTGTTCGGCGACTAATTGGGTGATACGGCTCGTATCTCCGCTTTGTTCTGCGGCGATAAGTTCATGGCTTACTTCGAGGATACGGTTGGAAATCGCCATTGACCTGAGCGTGAAAAGACAGTTTTCGGCCTGATGAAGAACATCGTCGATCGCTTCACCGGTTTCGCGGTGAGCCTGAGCCATCATCAGTACCGGCAGAAAGTCGTGAAGGACCTCGTCATCGCCGGTTAACTCAGTCAGTTTCTCGAGCGAAACCTCGCCTCCGCTGGTATTTAGCTCGAGCAACGCCCGGAAGACCGGAGCGGTCGCGAGGGCCTCGTAATCGGTTTCTTCGAGCAGAGGAAGCACCTTGTCCTGAAGCTCGGCGTCGTAAACCAGCATTTCAAGCAGTTGTTGTTCAGCGACCGTGATCTTCGCCCCGGTCGCCCGCTTGACCTGTTTTCTAAGAGTTTCTGTGTCGACCTTGCTGCCTTGCTTGACCGCATTCCAGAGATCGCGCTTTAGACCGGTACTTTCAACCCGAAAGAAATTCATCGCCTGATCAAAGCTTTCCCGTTTCTGGATCGCGTTCTTGATGTCGGAGAGCACGGGCAAGACGTCTTCGATGGCTTCGGCTTTCTGTTTCGCATTTGTGAGACTGCGGCTCTGCATCGACGTATCAAGAACAAAGTCGAGATACGGCATTGCGCGTCCCCGAGCCGCATTGTATTTTTCGGCGCCGTTCTGCCGAACGAAATCGTCGGGATCCTGGCCCTCCGGTAGAACCAGAACCTTAATCTCGAAGTCGTTAGGAAGCAGAGTTTCGACGGCACGGCGAGCGGCTCCGACGCCGGCGACATCGCCGTCGTAATTGATCACGACCTTTTTACAAAAGCGGCCGAGCAGTTTTGACTGCTCAGGCGTGAATGCCGTGCCGAGACTAGCCGCGACGTTTGTGATGTCGTGCTGAACGAGCGCGATCAGGTCAAGATAACCTTCGACGAGGATCGCGAACTTCTTTTTGCGGATCTCGTCTTTCGATTGGAACAGGCCGTAGAGATGCTGACCTTTCACGTAAGCCGGCGTCTCCGGTGAATTGAGATATTTCGGCTGATCGTCGCCCATCGCCCGGGCGCCGAACGCGATGGGATTGCCATTGACATCGAGCACCGGGAACATGATCCGCCCGCGGAACCGGTCGAAGACGCGATCTTTTTCTTCGTTGACTGAAACGAGACCGCTCTGTTCGATAAGCTTCTCGTCCGCACCTTTTTCTTTGAGGTGATCAAGAAGGGAATTCCACGAATCGGGCGAAAAGCCGATGCGGAATTGCTTCTGGATCTCTTCCGAGATGCCTCGACTTTCTAAATACTCCCGTGCGTCTTTCGCCTTTTTACTTTTGCCTTGTAGTTCCGCTTCCCAGAAGTCGAGAGCGATCGCGTTAAGCTCGATCACCTGATCCGATAGCTTCTTCTTCTCTTCGCGTTTCTTTTTACTTTTCTGAAACTGTTGATCGTCGACCGGTTCAGGCAGCGGCACTCCGCTCATCTCGGCCACGCGCTGGATGGCCTCGGGAAAGTTCAATCCTTCCATCTCCATCAAAAACGTGAAAGCATTACCGCCCTTTCCGCAGCCGAAGCATTTGTAGAAACCCTTCGACGGTGACACCGAAAACGACGGTGTCTTCTCCGAATGAAACGGACAGCATCCCATCCAGTTAGCGCCCTTCTTCTTGAGCGCCGCATACGGTTCGATTATCCGCACCAGATCGGCACGGTCTTTAAGGTCATCGATGAAGTATTGTTCGTAGAGCACGGTTAAGGGAGATACCAATATTCAATAATCGGTTCGTTGCCGCCTTGGCGAGGTTCAGGTTTCACTAAGAAAGTTCGGATTCGGTTACGCGAAACGCCGAACTTGTTTACTAAAGAACTGACAATTGCCCGTTGTCGTCGTCGCGCAGTTCGTGGGAATCTCATCCGCACGACGATATTCGCGCGTGCCACCGAATTTTGTCTCAGGAACTCCGCGAGTATTTTCAAATCATCGATTTGGGGACAGATTTGCTCGAACCCAGAATATTCCCACGAAAACATGAAAGCCTTCCCGCCTGCCGGAAGAGCATAGGACATGTCAACGTCCTTAACCTCGGGCGTCACCCCCCCATCGGGAATCAGCCAAAGTTGAAGCCTCATCTCCTGACTGGAGTTTGCGCGGACTATTTTTAGCCGCATCGCGTCAAAACCTCGTTCGATAGCGTAAGCCTCTATCATGGCTTGGCGAAAAACCGTATATCGGCGGTCTTCCGGCTTATTCGTAATTGAAATGAAGCCCGATGAATTTGGTATTTTCTGAAGCTCCTGGAAAAAGTTATCTAAGCGCCCGAGTGACTCATCGCACGGGAGATTCCCATGTTCATCGACCAAAACTGCACCTGAGGCTGATTGGCCGAGCGCTCCAACACACGTCGCGAAGAAAAGAAGTACGATAGAACAAATTCTCAGTAGGCTCATTCTTAGTACAGATAACCATGTCCGTTCACCGCATGGTTTAGGTTTTCGTCCGCGAAGCGGACGATGTGAAAATAGCCCAGCGATTCATCGCTGGGTAAGATCGTGAACATCCGATGTAGTCCCGTCAGGGACGGCTGAAAATCATGAAGTTTCATTCGTCCCTACGGGACTTTGTCCTATTTATCCAACCCACCCAGCGATAAATCGCTGGGCTATTAACAGCCGTCCCTTACGGGACGCGAAATGAATCCTCTTTAGAACATTACCTGGCCGCGGAATCGCTAATATGTTTGACTGTCCACGGAATCGTTAATACGTTTGGCATCGGCGGAATCGGTGATACCTTTGGGCTGTCCACGGAATCGATCTCGGGGTGCTCCGCGGTGGACGGACTAACAGTCCGTCCTACATTTTCATCTCCGCGATTGTCGCGCCGTTGCCGCCCTGGTTGTCGGGAGCGAATCCAAACT
This sequence comes from Pyrinomonadaceae bacterium, assembly GCA_037969295.1. GTDB lineage: Bacteria > Acidobacteriota > Blastocatellia > Pyrinomonadales > Pyrinomonadaceae > OLB17. Next base: position 4,629 of record JBBKXD010000217.1, read on the forward strand.
TCTCGACGAGCTCGTGGTTCTTCAAAAAATGATGCACGTAATTCTTTAATGCACCGGTGCCGTAGCCGTGGATGATTCTGACACTTGGTAGCGACGCGATGTATGCGTCGTCGATAAAACGGTCGAGATCGTATTCGGCTTCGGCGGTCGTCTTGCCGATCAGGTTGAGTTCGGCAGGGGCGTCCGGGGAGTCGATCGGCTTCTGTATGTTTGACACCCTCCCTTGGACCACCCCATCATTCGCTTCGCGAATGCCACCCCTCCTCTGAGAGGAGGGGAGCCGGGTTTCTGTATTCGCGAGTCTGAGATCTGCAACTTTCTCACGCAGACGCATTCCGCCGACGAGGACTTCGGCTGTTTCTTTGTCGAGTTTTTCGATGGTTCCGACATTGCCAAAAGTGGTAATGACTTGAGATCCAACTTGCAGCCCCTCACCCGTACTAGACCCACCCGCTACCGCAGGTGGTACTGACAAGATGTCCCTTGCGTTCCCCGCGTCTCCGTGTCCCCGCGTCCCCGCGTCGCCAGTCGAGCGAGCGTCGCTCAACTTCGACACCACGGCGCGATTCAGTTCGGCCTTTCTCGCGGCGCGTTCCTTGTCGAGCTTGTTCTTGAGTGCCTTGTCCTCGATCGTCTTGAGGAACGCAGCAGATTGGCGATCGAACGATTCGACCGTTTCGGCTAGCGTGCTCTCGAATTCTTTCTGTCGGGCCTTTTCTTTCTTGCCGGCCGCGATCTCTAAACCGGCGTATTTCATCGCGACGGCCTCGCGTTCTTCCTCGAGCGCGATGCGCAGGTCTTCGGCGAGTTTGGTTTCGGTTTGCAGTTTGAGCAAGTACGCCTCAGCATCCTGCGCCGACACATCGAGATGCGCACGGGCGTCATCGATCACCTCGGGCAAAATTCCGAAGCGGCTCGCGATCTGAATGCCCGACGATGCTCCGGCTAATCCCAGCAGCAGTTTGTAAGTCGGCTGCAG
>JBBKXD010000218.1:0-12411 GCA_037969295.1 Pyrinomonadaceae bacterium
TCCGCTCATATTTGGCGAAAACTATTTCAGCGACACGACCTTTGTTCCTGCAACCTATCTCGCCGGACAGCCGGCGTGGCTAATTTCCCTTTTTGGTGCGGTGGTCGGGGCGCTGGTTGGCGGGGGTTCGTTGTGGCTCGTCGGAGCGGTCTGGAAGAAGCTTCGCGGTGTCGATGCCATGGGTCTCGGCGATGTAAAGATGATGCTAGGCGTCGGCGCTCTGATCGGCTGGCGGCTTGCGTTTCTTTCGATCTTTCTCGGTGCATTCGCCGGTGCACTTATTGGAATTGTCGTGATCTCCAGACAAAAGGATAAAGATCTCCAAACCCAGCTCCCGTTCGGGATCTTTCTCGGGGCGGGATCGATTCTATCTATTCTCTTTGGTGAGCAATTGATCGGCTGGTACGTCAGGACATTCGTACCCTGAGAAATCTCAGCGCGTCGTAACGGCGGTTTCGAGACACGTTGATGAACAATAGAAAGTTCCACCCCGCAGTTTGATCGCCCGCTGCTCGGGCACCCAGGTTCCGCACTTTGCACAATTTACTAAGGGACTCGCCGAAGTTACATCCTCTGGCCGAACCTGCTTTTCCTTCATCTGCCCGCGCATCGCCTTGAGTGATCGCCAGATATGAAGCATCGCAGCTATCTGACGGCGATAACGAATAGCCGTCAGCGCAAGGATAACGCCGATTACGACGAGTATGAAGAAAACTTCCTTCATCCGGCAGGTTGCGCGCTTGAAAGCATGGATGTCAGCTCGCCGATCGATTCGTTCCCTGGATTAACGGCGCGAAGGCGTTCAAGATAGGCAGACGCTTCTCCCGACTTATTCTGTTTGATCAGGGTCTGCACCATGAACTGGAGTGTCTTTTCGTGTTGCGGATTTTTGTCTAACGCTTTGCGAAACTCGCCGGCGGCGCGATCGAGATCCGAGGGTGTCTGAAGGAAGTAGGTCAGGCCGAGATCAGTTCGGATATCCACATTCTCAGGCTTGACCGCAAGTGCCTTCTCATAGAGGTTACGGGCGCTCGCCAACGCATTGTTATCTTTGCTGAAATATCCGACGTCGAAATTTGCGTTCGCGAGGCTAAGAATGACATCGAAATCGTCGGGACGAAGGCTCACTGCTCTGCCGAGGATCCGGACCGACTGACGGATCAGCTTCTCGTCCTGCTTCATCGCACCATATCGATAGATCGCGACCCCTACGTTTCTCTGTGTGTCGAAATCTTTCGGACTCTGGTCCGCTTTGGCGATTGTTGCGTTTATCTCGTCGTCGGTCAGGCCGGATTTACCATCCTGCGTGGAGAACTGCCCGCCCTGGTTCTTGAAACGCTCGTTTTCGGCCCTGAGCGTCGTAAGCTCGTTCCGATTTATCGAGTTTGCCAACACAAATCCAGCCGCCACACCGGCGACCGCCGCGATCAAAGCTATCCAACCCGTTCTTCCGCTCATCGAACTGAATCTTAGCAAACAAGAAGTCGCAAACAAAAAATGCGCCGTCACCCAGAAGGGCAAACGACGCACTTACGGATCAGATCATATCAGGCGATCAAGCTACTTCTTTTTTTCCTCGTGGGGGATAAAAGGAAGATCCTCAGCACGGCGGCGAATCGTAGGATCGGTCGAGCGGCGCCGAGGGATCGTCGCACCCGTGTCTCGGCGATCGACGCTACCAGCCGGCAGACCCTTTCCGTGAACGGCCTCAACCAGGATTCGTGTTATTTCCTGTGAAAGAGTTCGGTGCTCGGCGGCGGCCCTGCGCCGAAGCGATTCCTTCAGCTCGTTCGGCACGTACGCTCCAATAAACACACCTTTTCGGTTTGCCATACTGGGATCCTCCACTTTTTGAGTTTAGGGCTGATTTGCCTATTGCAATGGAGCGGCCTGTAAGCCGAATTTTGTAATCGCCGTTACAGCGATGGCAATCATTCATCTAGGCGATTCGTTACCGAACCGCTCAAGCGACCTACCCGGAAACGCTGCCGGCTTTCGCCGACGTTGAGCGAGCAGCTCAAAACGCGTTCCCCTATTTGGTCTTGCACCACGAGGAGTTTACCTGGCCGCAGCTGTTACCAGCCACGCCGGTGAGCTCTTACCTCACCTTTTCACCCATCGCCTTCGGATATTTCAAATTTGAAATACCAAATTTGAAATTCTAATGGCAGGTCTATTCTCTGTTGCACTTGTCGTCATCCCGATAAATCGGGACGCCCGGATGTTATCCGGCTCGTTGCCCTATGGTGTTCGGACTTTCCTCTTCCCTTTCGAGAAGCGACTGCCCAGCCTGCTCCATTGCGAGGCCGGAACAGTATAGCAAAGAATGTTCAACGTTTGGAAACCGATACAGCCATGGTCCAGCTTAGATCCGCGGCCGGATCCGCCGCTCGGGCTGGATCAGATGGGCCCACTTTTCGGCGATGTGGCGTTCAATCAGTGCTTCGACCTCGTCAGCCGTCCGACAATCTGCGGCTTCGTGCGCGAGTGCGGCAGTTTCCTGATATGCAAGACCGGAGATAACCTTTCGGACCCGTAGGATGGAATTCACATTCATGCTCAACTCTGTCGCCCCCATGCCGATCAGAAGAGGTAGATAGAACGGCGACCCGGCCATTTCACCACAGATCGTGAGTTGCATTGAGGCTTGCGAGCACGCTTTGATTACAGAGCCGACGGCTCGAATCACGGCCGGATGAAGCGTCCGGAACCAACTCGACACCGATTCGTTGTCACGATCGACGGCGAGCAGATACTGAACCAGATCGTTTGTTCCGAGGCACACAAAGTCAGTTTCACGAATGATCTCGTCAATGAGAAGCACGGCTGATGGGACCTCGATCATTGCACCGATACGGGGATCGCCGGAGCGTATTCCCTTGGCGGTCAATCCGTCTTTTTCTCGCTTCACCAGTTCGCGAACCTCGACTATCTCCTCGATCCCCGAAACCATCGGAATCACCACGTCGATGTTCTGCTCATACGCCGCCCGGACGATAGCCCGTAACTGGGTTCGCAAGTGACGAGGGTTCGCCAACCCGAGCCTGATCGCCCGAAGTCCGAGTGCAGGGTTCTTTGCGCGTCCATTCGATTGCTCGTAAAGTTGTTCGGCACCAACATCGAAGGTGCGAATTTTTACACCGTCTTCGCCGGCAAACTCGGCGATCTCGCGGTAGGCTTCGTATTGCTGGCTTTCGGTCGGAAAACCCTTAAATCGATTGAAAAGAAATTCGGAGCGATAAAGACCGATGCCCCGCGCACCGATGCGTTTTGCTCGCTTGTATATCTCCGGAAGATCGACGTTGACGCGCACCGTCATCTGCCGGCCGTCGAGCGTCTTTGTCTCGCTCTCAGAAACCGTGACGTCGTTGTAATTTATCTGCTGAAACTGAGCGGCCGATAGACGATATCTGTCGAGCGTCTCCGCGGTTGGATTCAGGACGACGCGTCCGTTATAGCCGTCAACGATCGCCGCATCTCCGGTACTGACACGCCGCAGTATGTTACGAACACCTGTCACCGCGGGAAGGTTCAGCTCACGAGCCAGAATGAATGTATGCGACGTCCATCCACCGTGCTCTGTAATTATCGCGGTGGGATGGCTGCCAGTCTGCTCGGCAAGTGTCGACGGCATCAACTCCTGCGCAACGATGATCGAATCCTTATCGAGCGAAGCACTTCGCTCACCACCGCCGAGCGCACTCAAGAGGCGCTCGGCAACATCTTCAACGTCGATGTACCGGTCCCGCAGATGCTCGTCGGTTATTGCTTTGTATTTTGCGACATAACTGTCCGTGACGACTTTTACCGCCCATTCCGCATTTACCTTTTGTCCCGTTATCGCAGCTTCCACTTTCTCAAGCAGAGACGAATCCTCGATCATCGCGCGTTGGGCGTCGAGGATGGCAGGAACAGAACCGAGGCCGGATTGGGTTCGAAGCTTATTGAGCTGGCGCCGCGCAAGTTGGAATGCCGCGTGCGCCCGGCGAGTTTCATGTTCGACCGCCGAGTCTCGAATGTGAATCCTAAAAAACTGGCGTGTGTTGCCGTGGAGGCAGACGACGCGGCCGATGGCAACGCCACGCGACATGGGGCGAGCCTTAAAAAGGATCTCCGGGCCTCTGCTACGAATTATCGAGGAATTTTTCGGATCCAGCACTTCCATGACAAGACCGTGAGATGGCGCGGGGTTCAGCTCCCAAAGCCGCCGCTGCTCCCGCTCTGGGACGGGAAGAACGGTCGAAGGAGGCTGGCAAACGCCGCAAGATTACGCGTCTGTATCAAGATCTCGCCAGGGCCGCTGAACTCGGCCACCATACCTTCACCGCTCAAAAAACTTCGTAAGAAACCGCTTTTAGCTGCTTTGCGCAGATTGTATTGCATGTGCCCTTCCCACGCGACAAGGTGGCCGGTATCGATGACGTACTTTTCGCCAACCGCCAAAGTCTTTCGATGTATCGAGCCGAATGACGAAACAAGCAACAGCCCGGTCCCGCTCACTTGCAGAACAAATAAGCCTTCACCGCCAAAGAAAGATTTTGCACCGCCGAATTTCGTGTCGACGACCAGCGATTTATCGCCGGCGAGGTACGAGCTCGACTGGACCATGAACGTCTGTCCGCGCATTTCGATCCCCGCCACATCGCCCGGCGTTCCCGGAGCGAACGTCACTTCGCCAGGCCCGCCTTGGGCAGTAAACGTCGAAACGAATGCCGATTCGCCCCCCACCGCGCGCTTGAGCGCGCCAAAAACACCGCCTTTCATCTCTGAATGAAGATCTATGTTTGCGGACATAGAAACCATGGCCCCCGCCTCGGCGTGAATTGCGTGATCCGGCTGGAGCGTCACAACCGCCAGCGCAAATGCGCCCTGATGCAATATCTCCCATGTATAACCGCGGCCCTCACCCCGGCCATCGGTATCGAACTGGAAAGCTCCGCCGGATGTCTCTGTCTGAGCAGGTGGCGGTGCAACATCTGCGGAGGCCGGAGGAGCGGACGCACCCGGTTGGAGTGTCAACCCGCACGATCCGCAGAATTTTGCGTCCGGCATCAGTACCGCATTACATTTAGGGCAATTCATGATCTCAAATGTTCTGGACGACGATCCCTTTAGATTTCTCAATAATGATATTCACCGCGTCCTCCGCGTTGTGGGCGAAGTCGAGGTACGCGACATCTTCATCTGAAACGACGAGATGTTTCTTCCACGCGTCAACGACATCGCGCCAGCAATCACCGACAAGCACGATCGGCCGTCGATCGAGAACCCGCGTTGCTAGTTTGTTCCAGACGAGCGACACTTCTGTCACGGTCCCCATACCGCCGCGAAGGGCGATAAAACCGACCGAGCGTGTGATCAGATTTTGCAGACGTTCGTAAAAGTGATTCGTCGCGACCTTATCGGTAAGATACCGGTTCGGCTCAGACTTGAATTGGTTCATGACGATGCCGAAAACCCGCCCGCCTGACTCGCGAGCACCGCGAGACGCCGCTTCCATTACCCCGAGATATCCGCCGGTACAGATCGTAAACCCCGCCTTTGCGAGCCGCGCCCCGATCTCTTGCGCCTCGTGATACTCATCCGATGCCGGCCCGCATTTCGACCCGCCAAAAATTGTAACGATCCTGTCTTCAGAGTCTCCGATCACTTGATTTTATTTCACTCCGTAATGCTCGCATTATAGCCGAGTCATACACTTTCTGCTTCCTCCGGCGTAAGGTTTCCTGCTTCGTGGATCGCTTTCGTCGTATCAGTGAAAAGCAGGATCACACTGCCGACTATAAAGAACACGATCAGGCCGAGGATCGCCTGGCGAAACGAACCCGTTGCTCCGACTATGATCACAAACATCAATTGTCCCATCCACGACGTTCCCTTTTCGGAGATCTCGTACAAACCGAAGAATGACGATTCCCGGCCCGCCGGTATCATTTGAGAATATAGCGAACGCGATAGCGCCTGTGCGCTGCCGAGGACCAGACCAATGCATGCTCCAAGTATGTAGGCGTGCGTCGCCGTGGCAAAAAAGCCATAAGCATAGATGACGATACCGCACCAGATGACGAGCGAAAGAATGATAGTTCGTTTTGCGCCGATGAGCCGAGCGACCCGTTCGAAGATAATTGCCCCGGCAAAAGCAGAGATCTGCGCGATCCCGAAAATAATAATTAGAAATGCATTGTCGGCGGGCAGGCCCTTTGAAGTGAATAGCTCATACGACATAAATACGGACGCCTGGAGAATGACCGTTTGAATGCCGTCGTTGTAGAAAAGATACGCGATCAAGAAAAGCATCGTATACCGCAGACGTCGAAGTTCTTTCAATGTCTGCCAGACCTCACCGAAGCCTACGGTAACTATGTTTTTCTCATGTGGAATTTGTTTGTCGGTGCCGCGGGTCCTTACGAGCCGGAACGTGATCAACGCAAATAACCCCCACCAAAGCGACGCGGCGAGGAAAGAAATCCGCACGGCCATTCCAGTAGTGATGCCGAACCACGGCTCGGCATAATTGAGGAAGACCAGATTTAGAACAAGGACGAGAAATCCGCTGAGATAACCCAGGCCATAACCGTAGCTGGAAACCTTGTCGCGCTTGTCTTCAGTCGTGATATCGATGAGAAATGCGTTGTAGAACACGTTCGCCGCGGCAAACGTCATGTTCGCGACGATGAACAAGATGCTGCAGGCTATATAACTTTCCGTTACGAAAAACAGAAGGGCCCCGGCAATGACCCCCGCATAACAAAACGCCGCCATCAACGCTTTTTTTAGATGGGTGTAATCCGCAATGGCGCCGAGAATCGGAAGGAAGATCACCATCGAGATAACCGCGACGGCTGTACAGAAGGCAGGGAGACCTTTGGGGGTGACTTTGAAGAATAGTAGATCGAGAATAACTCCGTTCTCGCCCACAGCGTTCTGAGCAAGGTTTAGGAGATAAGGCCCGATGAGCACCCCAATAACAACGGTGAAAAAGGCGGAATTCGCCCAGTCATAGGCCATCCAGCCAAAGATCTCTTTGCGGTCGTTGCGGGACAAGTCGGGTTGTTTCACGGGAAAAATCTTCGGTTGTCGACTATGCCGTTGTCAACAGAGTCCTTGAAAAAACGTTTCTGATACTCTGACCGGCTCTCTCGACGGCGGCCGGCGCGAATGGCGTAAGTGGCGTGTGAACGAAGCCGGATTCTGCACATTTAATAGAGATTTTTCTTGCGGAGCCCGGCAATCGGTGAAACTCATGCTTTTCCCAAATTCTTGACACAGCGAGACTCAACGTTATAAAGTGTTCATACTATTCCGTTTAGTTTCTGTATGAAATATTTAGTTATCGAAGTACGCTGTGATCGGCATGAATCTGTTGATCCAGCTTTTCGCATTTTCAGGAGGGAGAAATAATCTATGTTCTGGACCAAAAGCAAAGTGTCCTCACGAACGCTGACCCTGTCCATTGCCGCTCTGTGTCTTGCGGCTGCCGGACTGATCGTCGGCGCTCAATATAATTCGATCGACGCCAGCACTTCACTGTCGGCGTCGAATTCCTCATCCTTAACACTCGCCTCACAGCCGGCCGCGACATTTAACGGCGCCAACATGGGGGCAATTCCGGATGCTCCGACGGGCAACTGCTGGGGCGCGTTTGTGCCCACGCCGCGGAACGTTACTTTTGATGTTTCGGGCGTTTCGGGACCGCCAACCAACGTTGAGCTCAGTACAACCTTTGGTGGTCCGAACCACACGTGGGTCGGCGACGTGAGGGCGACCTTGATCGCTCCGAACGGAGCCTCGCACATTGTCTTTTCACGAACCGGAGCGACAACTTCGGGGGCGTCGGGCGACAGTTCGGATCTCGCTGGACCGTATACTTTCAAGGATACGGCGGCAGGCGTGAACTGGTGGACCGCGGCCGCAAATGAAACGACCGGCACGGCACCGGTTCCGGCCGGTGATTACCGGACAACCGGCGCAGGCGGAGCGGGACAAACCAATCCGGCACCCGTGACGAATATGACGGCAGCGTTTGGCGGCGTGGCGAATCCAACTGGAACATGGACCCTTCGACTCGAAGACGGCTGTGCCGGTGATACCGGCAGCATCAGTGCGGCTACGTTGAATATTACAGGCGGACCTGCGGTCCCGGTAGATGCTCCTGTCGATTTTACTGGCGACGGCAAAACTGATTATACAGTGGTGAGAATCACGGGTGGCGGCCCTAGCGGCCAGGTCACTTGGTTCTATGATCCGAACGGCGGCGGTGCAACGCAAGCATACGCGTGGGGCCTCGGAACTGATTTCTTTGTTCCCGAGGATTATGACGGCGACGGGAAAGACGATATTGCGGTATGGCGTCCCGGCGCACCGGGTACTTGGTATATCTTGAATAGTAACGGCTTCACCGCCCGGGTTGAAGCGTACGGCCAAACTGGTGACGATCCGACCGTCGTGGGCGATTACAACAATGACGGCAAGGCGGATCTCGCGGTTTATCGTGATGGGGCTTCTGTCGGAATGCAGAGCTTTTGGTATTACCGCACGGTACCGAACGGAGCCGTAACCTTTTTTCCGTGGGGCACGAACGGCGATTTCCCGGCACCGGGTGATTATGACGGCGACGGCAGCAATGATTTCGTTGTCCAACGAAGTAACGGCGCCGGCGGTCAAGCTCGTTTTTGGATCCGGCTGGCGACGGGTGCGGAGAGCAGCGTTGTGTTCGGAACGCCGACCGACGTCATTGTCCCAGGTGATTACGACGGCGACGGTAAGACCGACATTGCCGTGGCTCGCGGGAGCTTAGGCTCTCCGATTGTTTGGTACTACGATCCGAGCAGCATTGCCGGCGTACAGGTTGTTCAAAACACATTCGGTATTGCGGCCTCTGATTACACGGTACAAGGTGATTACGACGGTGATGGAAGAACTGATATTGCGATCTGGCGGCCAAGCGCAACGCCGGGTCAAAGCGTCTTCTGGAGTTTTAATTCGTCGACGTCATCGGCTGTACCACACGGCTTCGGATCCATCGACGATTATCCGGTGGCCAACTACAACTCGCACTAGTCCGTCTGGACCGGTCATTCAACAAAGGCTGCGGGTTCCTCCGCGGCCTTTTTCTTTTTTTGCAGTGCAGAGCGCGATTTTTGAAAAGACCGGAGGGTTAACGTAAAGTAAAGTCGGGTTAGCATTTCATATGAAAGCGATGATATTGGCCGCCGGCTTTGGTACGCGGCTTTTTCCTTTAACCATAGACCGAACGAAGCCGGCGATCCCGTTTCTTGGGAAGCCGCTGGTCGGTTACGTAGCGGAATACGTCGCGAAGTTCGGGTTCACGGATATCATTGTAAATCTTCATCATCAGCCCGACTCGGTTAGGGGGGCACTTGGAGACGGAAGTCGTTTCGGTGTTCATATCGATTACACGGTGGAAGAGCCCGAGATCCTGGGTACCGCAGGCGCTCTGGATAACGCCCGCCACGTGCTGGGGGACGAACCCTTTTTGATCGTGAATGGAAAGATCATCAGCGACATCGACATTGCTGCGGCGGTGGAAACGCACAAGAGCGCCGGAGCTCTGGCGACAATGGTACTCAAGCCAAACGTAAAGCGAGAAAAGTTTACGATCGTTGAAACGGAAGGTGGCCGAGTGACCGGATTTGGCGATATGGCACTGCCACTCACCGAAGAAGAGATCCGCGACACCCAACACGAAACAACGACGCCGCTGATGTTTACCGGCATCCACATTCTGGATCCGCGGGTTTTCGAATACATTCCGCCGGGAGTTTATTCCGATATTGTCCCGGCAGTTTATCGGCCGGCTCTCGCAAAGGGTGAGAAGATCGCGGCTCATGTCGCTGAAGGCAATTGGTACGAGCTTTCCACGATTCCTCGATACCTGGACATATCTCTCGCTATGATGGACGGCGTCGATGTGTTTAAGGGTGAGGGTTGCTCGGTCGATCCGAGCTCCACCATCCGCGATTCTGTTCTGTGGGACGGCGTAACGATCGGCGCCGACGTGAGTCTCTATCGCACCATCCTGGCGGACGGTGTCTCGATTCCGAAGGGAGAGCATTTTGAGAATGCCGCGATCGTTCGCGCTGAAATGGTTCGAAACTGTGCTGAAATTCCGGAGAAAGCGCTGCGCGGGTACATTCAGGGTGAGAACTATATCGTTCCGTTGAATTAGCCTTTTCTTGTATGTCCGACTTCATTGCGAGACTTGAGAAATTTCTAATCGATCGTGATCAGATCGGAAATGTCGAGCAGCTTACGCCAGACGCATCGACACGCGAGTACTTTCGTGTCGGGTGGAGGCAGGGCACGGCTATCGCATGCGTCTATCCCGAATCTTTTATTGCCGGAGACCAAACCTACCTTGATGTGACGAGGCTTTTTCTCAGCGCAGGTCTTCCGGTGGCGGCGGTGTTGGATTTCGACGAGAAATGGGGCGTCATCGTTCAGGAAGATCTTGGCGACCGGATCCTCCGGGGTGAGCTCGTTGATGCGAATGAAGCTGAACGAGAGCCACTGATACTCGAAGCCATCTCGCTGATACCGCGTATCCAGGCAGCGACTGAAAAGGCATTTGCGTCGGAGTCGGTCGCGTCCCGTCTTCGGTTCGATTCGGAAAAACTTTTCTGGGAACTGGACTTCTTCAAGACGCACTATTTCACGACATATTTGAATCGCCCACTTTCCGACGCTGACAATGCAAACCTCGTCGCGGAGTTCGCCGAGCTGTCCAGCGAGCTCGACTCGCGGGCGAGCGTCCTCTGCCATCGTGATTTTCACGCGGCGAATTTGATGATCGACGGCGAAGGTCGGCTGCGCATTATTGACCACCAGGATGCTCGCATCGGGTCGGTGGCATACGATCTGGTGTCGTTTCTGTTGGACCGGGTTACCGCGCCGCCGACGGCTGAGTGGCTTGCCGGAAAGCGACGTTACTTTCTGAACGAGCGCGAGAAGCTTGGACTCGAAACGATCAATGAGAATGACTTTGCTGACGAGTTTCGCTTGCAGACCGTGCAGCGGTGCCTGAAGGCGATCGGCACTTTTTCGTTTCAATCGGTAAATCGCGGAAAGACCTATTTCGTTCCGTTCATCGAACCAATGTTCGAGATCGTTCGGCGAGCGCTCGAGAACCTGGACAGATTTCCGGCAATGAGAGACATCATAGATCAAGAATTTCGCGGATAGTGTTCGGAGCCATTTTCCACGCATGAAGTTAAGATTCGTTCTAATTGCATTAGTTTTGCTGCCGGCAATTCCAGTCGCCGCTCAACAGGCGAAGATTGCGCCTCTGCCGGTCCAGCCGTCGAAGTTTATCGACGAACTTCGGGCTTTGAAGGCGGGTAACCCGAAAATGTCGCCGGCTGACCTTGTGATCGAGGGAAATAAGCTTCTCGATAAGCAGGGTATGAACTTCTCCATATCCCTCGATCAGGCAACATGTACGAAGATTCGGGACATTAAACAGAAGCAGACGGATCCGAACGCGCCGGTCCGCTTGAGCGGTGCTTTGAAATCCGTTGAAGGCGAGCGTGCGAATCTGGCCCTCCCCGATGCTCGAGTTGCGTCCGACGAGTGCGGTGGCTGCTATATGGAGATCCCGCTGCTGCAGATCACGAGGACCGACTTTATCACGATCCTCCGCGGCATCAATGTACGCTTCGAGTTTCCAGCAAACTTCAGTACCGTTCGGGTAACGATGCCGGACGAGAAAGATCCTCGGTTGATAAAGCGCTCTTGGTCAATACCGGAACGACTCGTTCCCATCGGCGTCTCTCACGATGAGAATGTTCTATACCTGGCGTTTAAGGAGCCCGACCTCGGCGAGCTGTCGCTGGCAGTCTTCACCGAAGGAACGTTCGAGCTCGCAACACGAGCCGAAGCGGAAGACGGCGGCAAGGGACAACAATTTCCTTCTGCGTCGCCCGCTCCTGGAAGACAAGTTAGGTTCATTCGCTGGGGCAAAACATTTATCGTTAGTTACCTGGAACCTTGCGGCAGCTAGACTCGATGATAATCGCTTCGCCAATTCTTGACCGCGAGCTTTATCTCTTTCGTGGTCGCAAATTCACGGTCGCATGTGCGCCTCGCTAGATCCGCCAGCTCTTCATCGGCAGCGAAACGCAGTGCGATAATTTCGCCTAAGCTGAGTTCAGAGGCTCGACCAGCGAGTTCGGGCCCAAGCAGCTCCCGATAGCGAAGTCTTTCTTCGAGCCTGATAATACGATCCTGAACTCTCACGGCCTGGCCCCTTGCCGCCAGTATCATTCCGACGAAGACAAACGACAGCGCGGTGAACACCGCGCGGTCGATGCTCGGTTCCTGATAAAGCCTGACGGCCTGATACAGAAAATTCAGTGTGAGTAATGGAAACAGAACGAAGTGGAAAAGTGGAAA